>JBMFTM010000058.1:0-1008 GCA_049967035.1 Candidatus Acidifodinimicrobium sp. | reverse complement strand
GTAAAAAATGTAGAGAATATAGTTGAAGACTGCAGGATAGAAAGCATCTGGGGTGAGGTATTCCCAGGCAGCATAAGGAACTTTTCAGAGCTATACAAGGTAACTTTAGATGAGATTGAAGGGAGACTTGCCACCAAGTTTAGTTTTGCAGAAATATTGCTTCTTGCGCGTTTTGGTGTCTCAGGGGAGATTACTACCTGGCTAGAAAGCAAGATCCCAGAGCAAGCAAGACCATACTATGAAAGGTTTGTGCAGGAGCTTGAGAAAGTAAAAATCACAGATTGGAGGGGCACACAGATTGTGACGGACAGTATTCTAAATATTTTCAAAGAAATCTATGCGAATAACCCGCAACAAGAACAAGGGGCCGACGATTTGGGCGAAGGGAGCACAGGTAGCGCAGAAGATACCACTGAGAGCGAGCAGAGTCAGGGCAAAGGGAAAAGCAGCGATGAAGGTATTTCGAAACAGGCCGAAGAGGCAAGCAGATTGCTTTTAAAATTAATGCCTCTTCTGGGTGACATTGATAGTACAGGCAAAGGAGATTTAAACGTCAGAAGCGAGGTAAATAGCGTTTCTAATGCCCCAAAGGAGAAAACGCTCGCCGAAAGCAGAGAGCCTATATTGAAGCTTTTGGAGAACTTACCACCATCTAAATATCCTGTTATTGATAAGCTTGATTGTACTATAAATGATTCTCCCTCTAACAGGGGTTTCGAAGACAAAAGCCATGGCTTTAATGCCAAAAGTATTGCGAATACGTATGACGGTCCGCGTATGCATTACAAAGAAGTGATAAAGCCAAACCCCTATATAAAAAAGATGCTTGAAGAGATCGAACTAGGAAACAAGCCCAGAAACTGGTATAACAGCACAAGCGGTAGCAGATTAGATATACGCAAGCTTATACGCCATGAGATAACAAAAGACCCTGTTGATATTTCCAACCCTTACCTTAAGCGCATCAAGAACGCAGGCGCAGAGATATGGGTGCTTCTAGACATATCT
>JBMFTM010000057.1:0-1522 GCA_049967035.1 Candidatus Acidifodinimicrobium sp. | reverse complement strand
TACTAGAATTCTGTCCCACAGCCGCTATACAGCATAATGGTTTTATTTTAGGTTAAAATATAATATTAATAGGGATGCGCGGAGAACTACCGAACTATCGATTAATTACCAATTTACGCGTACCTAGTCTCTGGGCCTCTTATATATGGAAAAGTATTTCTGTTAAGATGGAACTTCTGCAGGAATATAGCATGAAAGATTTAAATGATTTTATTTATAAAATAAGACGTGAGTCTACCGATCTAAGGACCTTTAATAAGATAATTGATTCATATGCGATAGCATTTTTTAATAATTTCACAATAGATGGTGATGCGGCTCCGAATGCTTTAGAAGATATTATGAGATCCGCTATTTGCGAGGAACCATCAGAAATAGATAAGAAAACATTGATCAACTATCTGAGCTTATTCGTAAGTGAAGAGAGAATAGTGGGATATAGTAGAGATAATAATATAAAATTTAAGCATAAAGATAGCGAATTAAATAAATTACGTAAAGAGCTAGTGAATAAGTCCGATAAATTTAAAGCATTTGATAAGCTAACACACGCATTTGATAATTCAACAATCAAAGGCAAATTTAGAAAAGAAAGCGACTTACAACGGTACATGAAGCAATTTATAATTGAAAACACTAATTATGACGTCAAATCCGAATCTTCGATCAGTGGTTCGCGTCATAGGATAGATCTAGAGGTGCGTCGCAAGAGAAGCGGGGACGTGCTAGGACTGGAGCTCAAACTAGTCAAGGTCAATAGACCAGGTACGCTGAGCAGTCTTTTCAAACAAATGTATGACTATGTCAAAGGTTATAAGAAAATAATAGTTATGATCCTAATAGACCAGTCTAGGTCAAAACATAATAGCGCACTTAACTTGAAGCTTCAAGGCTCCTTCGGGTCTATACAAAATGATTTATTAGAGATGTCACATAGAATAGAAACCAATAATAATTATGGTAGAGGAATAGCTATTCATTGCGCATTACTAGTAAGAGATGGTAAGGATTATTTTGATCAATATAAAAGTTTACCATACAGCCTGCATTCGCGTCTCATGTCTGCATGTAGGCGGTATCAGAAGGTCAAGTAATAACTATAGCTAAGCAACAATTCTATGACAGTGCTCGACAGGTGATTCCGGCGCGGGGTGCCTAGATACCGGTATTCAAACTTATTATAGAAGTCCATCATATTTACCGCAGGTGAAGGGCGATTGAGGTTCATCGGGAGGGTGGCGGACGGTGGAGGCTTATTGAGGAGTTCTACCGTGAGATAGTCCTCGTATCGATGCCATGGCGCTCCTAGTCGCAGGAGCGCCTCCCGATTTTTCGCCCAAGAAGCTAGGCATCGCGCACATTAGTCTCGTCGTTCGCTCACATGTGGAATTTTAGCCCGTGGTGTACATCTTTAACTATGCTCATAACAACCTACACGAGGGGAGGCTCGAATCTCCTATCCACAAAAGTTCTGGGTCTCATCGCTCCCCGGGGCTCCTAACATCTTATAATCACGCCCCAC
>JBMFTM010000056.1:0-1579 GCA_049967035.1 Candidatus Acidifodinimicrobium sp. | reverse complement strand
AAATGTATCATAAAAAATCAATTTACTGAGCGGATAAGAGTGATATTTGTATATAAACTTGTATAGTTTTATCTTTTGATTGATCCTGTCTAAAATCTGTCCTTTTTCGCCCATGTTACCTTCCGCCTCCGAACTTCTTTTTGAAGCATTCGCCGCATATCGGCATCAGCTTTCCCTTCTCCTTGTAGTAGCTGCCTTTGATCTTATTTAAAAACGTCGTTTCAATTTCCTTCCCGCAAATGCTGCATTTCATAAGTTTATCCCGAATCTTTTCATCAAGCTTGAGACCTGCCTGTTCTTGGACATCTTCATTATCTGCTTCGTCTTGTTGTACTGTGTGAGCAGCTCCCTGACAAGCTCCTCGCTCTGCCCGCTTCCCCTGGATATCCTCTTTATTCTGCTTGCGTCGATTATCTTCGGATTCTCAAGCTCAATTTTTGTCATGGAATCCATTATGTTGACGAATTTGCCTATATTCTCACCCTGCTTCTCTATAAGCTCCTTGCTTTTACCAGATGACGGCAGCCCAGGTATCATCTCAGCGAGCTTGTCAAGCGGCCCCATCTTCTTTGTGTTGGAGTACTCCTCATACATGTCAAGCAGCGAAAATTCCCCTTTGAGTATATTTTTAGCGCTTTCTTCGCTGACTTTGATGTTCTCTTCCTGTGCTTTCTTGAGTATCCCCTCAAGCCCTTCCAAACCGAGCAGTTTGGATGCGAAGGACTTCGGATCAAACTCCTCAAATTCGTTTATTTTCTCCCCAGTACCGATGAACATGACCTTAGCGTTGCTCGTATACGCAGCCGTAAGCGCCCCACCTCCGGCGGCAGTACCGTCAGTCTTAGTAAGAATTATATGGTTGATACTCAAGGTACTGTGAAATGCCTCTACCTGCATTTTGGCGTTCTGCCCTATGTCTGCTGGTATAACCAGCATTATCTCCTCAGGCTTCAGCGTTTCCTTCACAAGCCTTATCTCCCTCACAAGCTCGTCATCCAGCGCATCCCTGCCCGCGCTGTCTGCGATTATCACGTCAAAATCCTTGAAGCTTCTCTCCGCGTCCTTTATGCTCTTTACGGCGTCTTTGCCTCCCCCAGCTACTTTAACATTTATCTGCTTCCCAAGTTGGGCAAGCTGGTCGAATGCGGCAGGCCTTGAGGTGTCAATTCCGAGGAGAAGCACCCTGTATCCCCTCTTCTTGAAGTAGTTCGCGAGCTTTGCGGC
Organism: Candidatus Acidifodinimicrobium sp.; assembly: GCA_049967035.1. Classification (GTDB taxonomy): domain Archaea; phylum Nanobdellota; class Nanobdellia; order Parvarchaeales; family Parvarchaeaceae; genus Acidifodinimicrobium. The sequence continues at coordinate 355 of JBMFTM010000056.1, read as the reverse complement.
GGTTGTCGTCTTTCCCGAGCCGAAAAGGCCCACGAGGAGAATCTTGAAAGGTATGGAGCTTATCTGCAGTTTTTCCTGCCCAGATCCGAGAATTTCAGTCAGATTGTTGTATATGACATCAACCACCCTCTCCTTTGTGATCAGACCCCTGCCCTTGTTGGCTTTTATGTCATCCCTGACTTTTTGGAGGAACCTGTCGGTGACATCCTTGTCCACGTCCCCTTCCAGGAATGCTCTTTTGATCTCCTCAAGCGTCTCCTCAACCTTCTCGCTCCCCGTGGAGTTGAGGAGCTTCTTTATGCTCTCTTTTAGCCTGTTTGCGAACGAGTCAAATGCCATAGTATTTACAAGTAAG
>JBMFTM010000055.1:0-1852 GCA_049967035.1 Candidatus Acidifodinimicrobium sp. | reverse complement strand
GAAAAAGAGGCATTTATTATATCAAGGATCCTTTTTTCAATTTCTGGTTCAGATTTGTATATCCCAGTCTTTCTGATCTAGAGCTTGGACTGGTGGAGGAAGTAGCAGACAAAATCGAGAAGAACCTGAACACGTATATTGGGCTAATATTTGAGACTTTGGCCTTTGACATGATAAGAAAGAAAGAGCTTAAGATCGCCATGCAGTTCCAGGAGCTGAAAAGATGGTGGCATAAAGACCGGGAGATTGACATGTTTGCGCTAAATGAAAATACTAAAGTACTCGGAGTTTTCGAAATAAAGTGGCGTGATCTATCAGAACATGAGATCGACGAAATTATCAGCAACTTAAGAGAAAAGGCCAGGTTGGTAGAATGGCATAGCGATTCCAGGACTGAGAGGTTTGGTGTCATTGCAAAAAAAGTGAATGGAAATATAAAACAAAAATTTAAAAAAGATAATATTTTGATCTATGATCTCGAAGACCTATAAAAAAATAAAAAAGTGAAGTACAGGTTTCGCTCATATGCTCCGAATACTTTTCACTTCACGATCTCTCACTCTTTTGGCTCCGGTCCTAAAAACTAAACGATCTTGCCTTTTTACAGAGTGATCATGCTTTTATTGTTCCTGTTTTTTAAAGCCCTGAGTGTCATCTGCAACTCTGATACTCTCACTGCAAATATCTCTCTCGCAAATATAAGGACCTTTCCGGATCTTGTCTTAGTTCCTCACACATCTCCCAGCTTCACAGGCACCGAGCCCTTGTTTCCGTCCAGGATCAATGCGTCCCTGTCTCTAAGCATGATCTTTCCGAACATGGATCCTGAAATAACAATTCTGAACGCATAATCGCTCCTGTTCTCTGCAATTATCTAGCCTATTCGCATATGTTGCATAAGATCCGGATACTCGCTTTCGTGCAGCAAGATCTCATTTCTCTCCTCTTTTATCACATTTTTCAGGTTCTCCGGCACTTACCCGGACATGTCAAACGCGTTTTTCAGGCCTCCCTCATATGCCTCGTCCCTCAGATTGTTACCTTAATCAAAAGTCTTTGATCCATAGTTCTAAAAACACAGTATCGCCTTTATCTCTTTCATTATAGATCTGTATACTGCCTTCCTGTACGCTTCCGGATCTTCTTTCCTGAACTTTTATGCCTTGGGCACCTCATACTCTTTAGGTATGTACCCAATGTTCAGGTCAGTTGCGGCTGTCTGATCTGATAACACATCCGGCACTATTTTGCGCTTTGCCAGCTCGTAGTATATTTTAGCTGCATTTTCCAGCAGCCCGATCGAAATGCGCTTATGCTGTGCCAGTGTCTCGTCCTTAAACTTCAATGCCTCGTCTAGATTATCTACATACGTATCCGGATACTTGTTTCTCAACCTTCTTCTGATCTTTTCCATATCCACTTCCACTATTATTCCCACACCATCAGACCAGTACCGGTATTATAGGCCAGCACATATGAACTCAGGCAGATCTATACCATGAAATATGAACTGGAGGAATGGGAGAATGACTAAAATTAGTTCAAAGGGGTTATAGGACTTACACAATTTAGACCTATAGTCTCCTTTCTTTAAAAGACTTATACTGTAAATGGCAGTTAAATTTTCCCCATTTTCGGCAGTTTAAAATTCCCCTCCTGCAAATACTTTTCAGTAACTATCATCTAAAACAACACATACTTCTTTTTTTAATATTTCAGAAGTATGCCAATCCAAATGCGCCATTGACAAACTGTGTTTTCTTTCATATCTTATCCATTTCTTCCTTCTCTTTTTTTATTCTCATTCTGTCTAGCTAACCGTAACTCCGCATTTTAACCCATAAATTCTATT
>JBMFTM010000054.1:0-1985 GCA_049967035.1 Candidatus Acidifodinimicrobium sp. | reverse complement strand
TTTAAATACTAAATGTAAAGATAAGGATGCACCATTATGAAGCACACAGATAAGAAAAAAATGAAAAGTAGCCTGTACTTAAATGGAGAGGAGAGATTCGGACTGATCAGCTCCAAGGCTTATGCACTATTCGCGCCATTCGCCCTGAAAAGCCTGTACAGATGTGCCATTGAGGACATAACAAAGATAGAAGCCAAGAGAATCCTGGAAGTTGGCGCTGGACCCGGTTACCTTTCGATAGAACTAGCCAAGAGATTACCGTCATCAAAGATATACTGCATAGACCCATCGGAAGCGATGAAGAAGGTTGGACAAAACAATATAAAAAAGGCTAAGTTAAAAAATGTAGAGTACCTGTTAGGCAGCAGCAGACACGTCCCAATCGACTCAAAATTTGACGTGATATTCTCCACTCTATCATTTCACCACTGGAAGAAGAAAAACGAAAGCCTCGCTTACTTGCTTAAATTTCTCACCAATAAAGGGACGTTGATGGTTTATGAATATGACAGAGACGGTTTGGGTGCCGTTCTTGGCTTGCTTGTCGGAAATCATTCGCTAAGTGAAAGAGATGTGAGAAGGCTTATAATAGATAAAAAATTTAAGATAGACATAAACAAGAGGGGGAGGATCATATCGTTTAGAATATCTAGACGCAAATTTTAGATATGAAAGAGATTGAAAGACTGAGGATAGGAAGAAAAAGAGCAGGAGAGGTGCTTGATGCACTATTATCATTAGAAGATTTCGCTGGGTCTCTTGAGGACTATTCTTCAACGGACCGATATGGTAAACCGCTCAAAACTATCTTAAAATATTCTAAAGATGGGTTTGAAATGTCGACTGGATTTGAAAAGAAAAGACAGGAATATGGCTTAGATACGAAAGGCAGTGTAAGTTGGCGATATGAGGTGGATCCGAGGATGCTGTTGTCAGACGCAGACGATCTTTTGACATACTATAGCCCAACCAAAAAAAGGGGGCAGGTATCATATGAGTACCTGAATTTCAAGATACCTTATAAGATAGATACAGTTATAGAGATGCTTGTGGAGAAAAATCTGCCAGTTTATATGAAAGAATACAAGACTGTGGAGTTATTCCTTGTCGCATTCACATTCAACAGAGACGTCTTAGAACAGACAATAAGCTTTTATTACGACCACAAGCAATGACATTTTTTACAGTTTTCAAAACTATTTTAATTTCTATTCCATTTATTGTCTTATGATAAAGGGTATAGCTTCGGATCTTGATGGGACATTGATAGACACGACAAAGGTGCTTGCAGAGGCTTGGCTAGAGGCATTGAAGTCGGAAGGCATAGACGTTAAATACGAAGAATTGTACAAGAAAACAAAGGGCATCGCCTCAAAGGATATAATCCGCAAATTCAAGAGTGACAGCAGCCAGGAGGACGTGACTAGAATCAGGGAGAAAAGGAAGAAGAACTTTCTTAGGATCATAAACGGAGACTATCAGCTGCTCTACCCGGAAACCTTAGACGTTATAAAAGAGATAAAGAACAAAGGTATAAAATTCGCAATCTCCACCGGTTTGTCTTTGGATCTCTTAAGTGATGTTCTTAGACTCACCGGATTAGACAAATTAGCAGACGCTGTAGTCAGCGCGGATGAGATGAAGAAAGGAAAACCTGAGCCAGATATATTCATAGAGGCATTTAATAGGATAGGCGTAGAACCAAAAGACGGATTGGTTGTTGGGGATAGTGATAATGACGTTATCCCGGGCAAAAAGATAGGGGCTTTCACTGTCTTTATATCGCGTGAAGGTGAGAGATCGAGTTTGGCCGATGCCAATATAACTAACTTGAAGGAACTTCTGAAATTTCTATAACCACCTTTTTAATATTATTTGTTAAGATGATTGTAAATTTTTGAAGCCTACTAAATTTAGTCTCTCTTTTTTGGCATGTTTTGTATTGAGTAATAAGATGAACTGATTAAATCCATAGATATACTATA
>JBMFTM010000053.1:0-1987 GCA_049967035.1 Candidatus Acidifodinimicrobium sp. | reverse complement strand
GAAAGGTATATAACCTATTTCTCTTCATAGGATATTCTATGAAAAGCATAGAAAACATATTGGACAGGAGGGCTTATCTGACAGAAGCCGATCGAAGCAAGCTGGAGGATGAGGTTCTTTCAAAGTTCAAAAAGGTAGTTTTTGAACCACATTGGTGCCGGAGAGCTAGGGAAAGACTTTTCTCCAAAGAATACGCGCTATATGCATTAACACATGAAAATCCCACCAACGTACTTGAATATCCAAAAAGAGGGGACGGCACCAAAAAATACATATTAAGATATAATGAGCCTGTGGATGGATACGTATCTACTGTCAACCTTGTCATATCTTACAATCCAAGAAAAGCTGAGATTGATATGATCACTATATTTGAAGATGATCCACCCAGATTTTATAGGCCTTAAGAGTTAGCATTTTCTGGGGTCTAGGATCACTCTATATAAAGCCCAGCCATAGAAGCAGTATTCCGAAGAATTCTGACCAGTACAATAGTTCTGGGTAAGCAGCTATGTAAAGCGTTCCTGCGACGCTTACTACGAGCACACCGGCTATTATGCTGCTCATCTGGAGATCTTTATGCTTTCTTACCTTTTTATCAGTATACGACCTAGCTCGCCTCATAGTCAAGTACGCGGAAATAATGATCATGGCCGCAGCTGGAAAAGTGACTATCGATGATGTAATCGTTGTAAGGAGGGGCAGCAAGCCAAACACGACATAGTTTGCAATCACATCACCTATTTTAACAAAGAAGAATGAAGCGATCATTGCAAGTGTCGTTATAATAACATAGATGTGATATATCCTCTTTACGGTCTTGCCTAAGAACTGCACTGATCCAAGAGCTAGAGTTTCAACGAGAAGAGCAACTATAGCTAGGTATAAATCGATCATCAATTCGCTGTAAAACCCCAAGGCGAACACGACCTCAAGGATCACTCCGGCTGTGAAGAGCCAAAGCCCAAGTGACCAAAACAGATAATTCTTTGACCTTATCTTTAGATACCTCAATGTGAGGAATGAAGCGAGAATCGCGGAAAGAATAGTTATCACCACCGTCGACAGCAACACTACCCCTTGAAGAGTCAGAATCATTTAACTTCTTCTCAAAATACGAATAAATATCTTTTTGCTGCCTGAAATTGCGCCGTCCGGGACTCGCACCCGGACCTTAACCGTGGCAGGGTTACGTTATACTCTTAGACTAACGGCGCATCTACACATAAAGTATACACTATGTCCAATTTATTTATTACCTTTCCTAGTTTTTAAATAGAGGTATACGCCGCTTATCAAATTATCAATCTGATGTATTACGTTCACAGTTCTGAACAACCAAAGGATTAGGATGATTAATGACAGTACCGCAGCCGCCAGAGTGTATATCTGATATATATCACTTAAATAGAGCACAACTGATATTATGAACAAGCTTATCAATCCGTACTCTACTCTTTCAAAGAACATAACTCCAACGCCAGCGGCAAGCGCCAGAATGAATATATAGAAAAGAGTAGGGTTGGTGATCTCCAGTGCTAAGATCAAGTAAAAAAAGGCGTTTGTAACCATATCTAACCCACAATAGATATTAGCAAATGACTTATAATAACTTTAGTTTGCCAGTTATCTTGTCTATGTCCTTCGAATAGTAAGGCCCTATTCCAATCGCTGTCTCCGTGTCGGGCTCAACTTGTGTCCTGCCACAGTCCCTTACTATCTTGAAAGGTATCTTGGCTCTACCTAGCTTGTCTGCTATACTGTTTAGCTCTTCCAGCGATTCGACCTTCAGCACTACCTTTGTCTGTCCGCCGTTGAACCATACGTCTGCGATGTCCGGGTGCTTCTCCTTAACCAGAGAATAAGCCATCAGACTGGCATGGGAAGCCTGCGAAGCTATCTTCCCCTTACCCATGTCTAGATCTTTCCTTATAACAATAACCTGCTTTATCTCGTCTCTGCTTATCCTTGCGCTTTTCTTCCCCTT
>JBMFTM010000052.1:0-2133 GCA_049967035.1 Candidatus Acidifodinimicrobium sp. | reverse complement strand
GAAAAAACACCTGCTTTCAAACCTGAGTCTATGTACGCCCATGAGATTGCAAAGGCCTCCAAGGAGGATACATAATCGCCTTTTGAAGCGAAGTACTTGGCGTCTTCATAGTATCTCCTTGCGCTGTCCATGAGTTCCTCGGAGAATTTGGAGATCTTTATTATATTCACGTTTTCAAATACCTGGTCCATTATCTCTTCATTTTTTCTCACTCTTTCAACGAGCTGCTCGTCCATAACTAAACTAAAAATTCAAAAGGTTGTTATCCTCCGACTTAACCAGTCTATCTATGCTCTTTATCACCCTATCCTTATCAAAAGAATGCCTCTCTGACATAAACTCTATAAGCTTCTCTTTGTCTATTCTTCCCATGCGCGGTTTTACGCTGTCAACAACATCAGGATGCATGAAGTATTCATATATCTCTTTTATATCATATTCTGTGCCAAAATCGTACTTTGATAATATTTCTTCTTTTGAGCTCGCCCTAACTATGTCGAGGGCTCTCTTCGGGCCGATGCCTTTGACGCCAGAATTATAATCAGTTCCTATAAGTAGCCCCATAAGTATCAATTTACTTCTGTCTAACCCGTTATCTCTAAAAAGTTCATTTACGTCTATAAGCTCCGGCTTGACTTGGGTTGTTATCCCTTTATTTGCAACCTTCTTCCTCTCACTAACATTCAGATTTCTAACTACTTTCGATGCGCCAAACAGGAGAGAATCATAATCCTGCGAAGCAACGTAGTTGGCAACTCCTTTTGCATTCAGGTAAGCTGCCTCCGCTTCTCCCTCTGCAGGCGCCTGAAGAGTTGTTATACCAAGAAGATGAAGCAGCTCCTCAGACGATTGAATTATATAATCATCTATTCTTACGCTTCTTCTCAAGAAAGACGACTTTTCTGCCTCTGTTTTTGCCCTCTCTGCCATCTGGAGGGCTTCCTTCTTCGCCTTCGCTCTCTCAAGCAAAGTCATTTTCTTGAATTTAGGGGCTTCCCCGTCAAATATAAACCAAGGTATCACATCATTCGACAGAAGCATAATACTTCTGTAGAAAAGCCCGTTTATATGGCTTGTGACCTCTCCGTTCCTGTCAGTCAGAGGGCTTCCATCTGCAAGCCTGATAGTTGTGAGGAACTGATATATCCAGTTGAAAGCGTCTACGGCGATAACCTTACCAGAGAGATCCTTCACGCTTATCTCCTTTGCGCTAATTACCCCCCTTAAGTTTACACCCATATCCCCTTTAGGCTGTTGTCACTATTACTTCTCCTTTGTCGAAAAGAAAAGTATGCTCAAACTGCGACACCATCCCGCCACTCTCCTCTTTGAGGACTGGAAACCTATAAAGCGCTTTGCTGTTGACTAAAACATCCAATGCGTAGTTTGCCACCTTACCAAACTTATCGATTATCCACCTCCTTGAGAACGGAAGCGTTCTATATTCGCTTTCTATGTAATCAAGTATGTCCCTCGCTACCTTGTCCCTTATGCTTCTTTTAGACTGAAACATAAATATCTCACCAGGAGTAGAATCTATAACATAACCGTTTCCAGCGGTGGCAAACGGTTCAACTGCGACCACTCCCTCGCTTCTTAGCTTCTTGCCACTGCTTTGGTTGACATTTGGTATGAACTCTCCCTCATGCACATTGTATTTTGTGAGTCCATGCCCCCCTAAGTTGACTATCGGGGAGAACCCTCTATCTCTTATAGTCTTTTCAATGGTTTCTCCTATGATATCTATATTCATCTCCGGTTTAATGATCTTTACCACGTTCTCTAACGCCTCCCTCGAAGCATCAACTAACGGCGTAGGATTTTCGCCTACAACCACGGTTGTCGCTGTGTCAGATAGATAGCCATCTATACTTGCACCTATATCTATTTTCAGTATATCCCCTTTTTTCAAAACCAATTGATCATCAAACTTTGGGGAGTAATGCGCGGCTAAATCGTTGATTGATAGATTTGGAGGAAATGCAAGCTTAGCGCCAAGAGAATAGAACTTTTCTTCGATTTTAATGGCAAGATCAAGTATTTTCATATCCGGCCTGACGATAGAAGCGGCGTATTCTCTCACTTCCTTGCCTATTCTCCCCGCCCTTATCCATTTCTCCTTTTCCTCTTCAT
>JBMFTM010000051.1:0-2221 GCA_049967035.1 Candidatus Acidifodinimicrobium sp. | reverse complement strand
TCCATCGTCAGGAAGCGTGACTATCGACGGTAAAAACGTGGAAAAAAATATTACATTCTCTGCATCCAATTCATACAACATTACATTTGGAGTTCTTTATAAGGGTTCAACTTACACGATCAACATGACCGTAAACGCTACGGCCTTAAAGAGTGTATTATCAGTGAATTTTTTGCCGGGAAAATTATCCCTAGATAACATTTCGAAATATATCTTTCAATTTGAGATTTATCCAAATCTCTATAATATATATAGCGTGAAGATACTTGACCAAGATGGCCTGCCTGTAGAGAATGTTACTGAGTCGCAGGCAATTCTGTATCAGACCCTCGTTTGGGCTATGCTATACAATAACGCTCAAATTCTGCAGACCGTTTACGGGTCTCAATCCGTCAGCTATACTGATCTTGTGGATCTTCAACAGACCCAATGGGTGCAGGAGGCTGGTATTTATCTATCGGATTTTGTAAATTATGCTACTCTTGTTGGCCCAATACTCGGAGGCATATCCACATACTTTAGCTCCAATTCCGCTGAAGCTAAGTTAGCAGATATGGCAACACACGTAATCTTTGATCTAATTAAAGGTTACAAAAGCCTTGAGAGTAACTATGGGCAGCAAAATGCCAATTCCATACTCAACACGCTTGCACAGTTTGGTTTGATCAGTAACGCGGATCCATCCTCCTACAGCCCGTCCATATTCGTTACTAATCTTGCACAACTGAATCCAAATGACTTTAACTCTCTCGTCATTTCCATTTATTCAGATCTAGGTGTGCAGTCCAGCCAGATACCTGGGGGGGTCGTCAATCTAGTGGTTAAGATACTTGAAAACCTCGGGGAGAATGCCCTTTCAGCGGGTTTATCTGCCGCATCTTCGTCTGCGGTTACGTTCATCCAGTCTTACTTTGCTGCGCAGTTTCCATTTGAAGAGGCATCTAGTGCTGCTACTAGTGCTGCTCTGGGAAGTATAGAGGACTCGGTAAGCGACTTTCTCGCATTCATGTTGCCTCTAAGTATTGCAAACGCTATTTACTCTAGTTATCTCGAGCCAATGTCTTCAGATCTGGAGCAGTTGGTCAATGCCCAGAACCTGATGAACGACACTCTCTATCCTTCCATGATTGCTACACTGGGATCATATTCCCAGGGGAGCGATGCGAATATAAGCGATGCAACAATATCGATGTTATTTATAGGTATGATAACCGGCGAATGGTACAGTTGGTTCAACGCAAGTATCGCTGAATTAAAGGGCGAATATTTGAATTTTAATGCAAATCAGCAGATACAAGAGGGTGAACAGATACAATCTGCTCTCTTCGCAAACATGAGGGGGATTTATTTTGGTTTGCATAATGCCAGCCTGATGGCACATTCCTTAGTAAGTGGACAGCAACCTGAGGTGGAAGTATCGCCATGGATTAGCACTTCTGAACTTATTCCATCTTTTCAAATAAATGTCAATCAGATAGCATTAAGCTTAAGCAACGGGTGGCAGCAGTTTACCGATGCAATGTCTTCTGCTGCGAAATATGTTAATAATGCGTGGAATAATCTAACTTCAGGGATTAAATCCATATCCTCTTCTTTTTCTAACATCCTCTTTGGCAGTGATCCTCCTGAATTTACATTGACTATGGACAACTTTACAGCAGAACAGACCACCGCAGCGCTCAAATCGACATACCCCATGTCTTCTGTGATATACGGAAATAACACGGTAACTCTGATACTTCCTGGAAATCTCTCAGGTTATCTGTCTATTGAAGTGAACGAATCTGTTGAAACGAACGTCACATACTACAATGAATCCAGCCCACAGACAACCGTTACTCTTGCATCACTTAACGCCGAAAGCGGAAATGCATACATAATATATATAAATTCATCCAGTACAGGCAAAAGAGCCGTTATGAAAGGTTATTCTCTGTCCTTCACTGAATCAGATCACAGTAACATTGAGTGGGAAGTTAAAATTTATTCTTATAATGGTACCATAAAATCCAGTGTAGAATCTAATGAAAGTCTGATCAAATTCAATAATCTGCCCAATGGTTCCTATTATTTCTCTATAACATCATTAAATAAAGCTTACAAGGCGAACCCCATGAATGGAACCATAGAAATAGATGGATATAACCAGAGCATGCAAATCATATTTTCGCAGATAACGTATAATATTACTTTTATTGAATCAGGATTGCCATCAGGAACA
>JBMFTM010000050.1:0-2350 GCA_049967035.1 Candidatus Acidifodinimicrobium sp. | reverse complement strand
CTAGAAGTCATTTAATGAGAGGTTCTTTTTCCCGGTTATATCCCCCTCAGAAAAGCCCAGTACTTCGAAGATCTGCAAGACAGAGGGGATGACCTGCTGGTTTATGTAGTACTCCGGATCATACTGGATGTTATTCTCCTTAGCAATGTCAAAAAGAATCGATCTCTGTGAGACTGTCTCTCCTGGCCTCCCTTTAGTTATTATATACTTTACGGTGTCGCCAGCCGAAAACTTCACGCCGCTGCTCAAAGCAGCAGAGATGTGCCTGCCAGTCTGGGCATAACTGCTTGCATCCTTATGAAGCCTTGTTAATATAGCCATCTTATCTAGTGGTACCCTCAAAGAGCGAATGTCTTCTATGATCCTCTTTACGTATGATAACGCACCGTTAACATCATTCTCCACGAGTATCTTCCTTAGGACTTCATATTGCGTCTCCTTTGCTATCAAGGCCCAATCCCTTCTAACCGTTTGGAACCCCTTCACTATAAGGTTGCCGTCCTGATCACAGAGCGCGTACTTCTTCTTTGCGCCCTTCTCCTTACCTCTTGCACTGACAAACAATGCACGCCTGTAAACACCCTGAAGTTCCAACTCCATAGGGCTTGGCAAAGCCGAGTTTATATCTGAAAGTAACTTATTCATCTGCTCTTTTGATATGCTTGATATAAAGGCCGAATCTGTATCTGCGTATATGACTTTAAACCCTTCCTTCTCTGCGCGCTCGATCACTTTATTGACGTATTCTCTGCCTAATGCCAGAATCGAACCAGCGCATTCAAAGCAGTACCACCTTGCATTGTAATACCCCAAGTATCCGAAGAAACCGTTGGCGATTAACTTCAACACTGAAACTCTTGCCTTCAAAGTATTGTTGTTTGGTTCATATTTGAGCTTTGCCTTCGCGTCTATCCTTGCATTTAGCACTGATAACAATATTGATGGGATCAATCCAAATACCTGACTCTTATCTTTATATATCACATTTCCACCTTCATGAACTATGGTGGAGGGGCAGATATTATGGGATATTACTATACTTGGGTATAGGCTTCTAAAGTCAACTATACCTATATCAGAGTACATACCTGGACTTGGTTGATAAACAAACGCCCCGATATTTATCCTCTTAAGTCTGTCCTGAACTTCAAATTCAGATGGTTTGTTGGGTATGACCTCATTTTCCTTTACAGTCATCTTCATTATGTAGTGTTCGACTATAGCGCCAGTCGTCATCCTTGAAACGTCCTGGAGCAGCTGCCCTATCCCCTTGCTTATCTCCTCTAATAGGCTATACAGCCTCTCGTAGATCCTGAATGTAAGAGAAGAATCTTTAAGACAGTATCTGCAGAAATTACTCGCTGTGCTCTTGTCTCTCAAGATATCCTTTACCTTCGACCAATCAAAATCATCCTTCTTCTCCCCAAGCATCTCATCAGCCACAGCATCAAGCTTCAAGGTATCTGTCTTCAAGTTGTAGACTGCGTATATGTTCCTTATGAAATTATAGATATCTATGTGTATTTTCCCGTTTATGTCCGAAAGTTTTCTATTCGTACCTTTAACCCTGATGTTAAAACCATTGAACTTAAGATCTATACCCAAAACTCTGGCTCTCCCTTCTATGTAGGGGAGGTCGAATTCATCAGAATTATACCCCACTAAGATGTCCGCATTATAGTCGGATATTATCTCAGCAAATTTCCTAAGAAGCTCCTTCTCATCATTTACTCTAACCGCGCCTTCCACATCTGTATCAAGCCAAGTTATTATCCTGTTAAAACCGTAGTTAAATAAGGAGATGACGACTATAGGGTCCTTCCTATAATCCGGCATCGGTTTATCGGAAAGAACTTCTATGTCAAAGGCGATAGATTTGAATGGGGGGCTTGACTCGCTCAAGCCTTTTATTCCCCTTATCCTATCCCCCTCAACCGAGAAGTCCACTTTGGTGAATGAGCTTATCCCTTTGTCTAAGATATATCTTTTGTAGAATGGTATATCCGCATCGTATGTCTGTAAACCCAGATTTCTTATCTTTGGGACGTCTTCCGGAAGCTTGGTAAACACCTTAGAGACATCTATCTCCCTCCTAAGAAGTTTTTTATCCGCTTTTTCTATTGAAATTACAAAAGAAGCACCTTTAAGTGCATTCTCCACTTCTTCCTTGCTGCCGGCAACGTAGCAGTATGGTTGGAAGGAGTCATCATATAATATGCTCCTCTCATTTTTTTCGTTTATGCCGAATATTCTGACTAACGGCTTTTCATCGACTACTATATAGTCTATGTCTACAGGAAAAACCTCCATCTAAACTATAATGAAATGGAGGAATATATATTATTCAAAA
>JBMFTM010000049.1:0-2454 GCA_049967035.1 Candidatus Acidifodinimicrobium sp. | reverse complement strand
ACCTCCCTTATCAGCTGTGCTCTTATCTCCTTTAGAATTATGTCCATTGATTCATTTACAATTGGTAGAACAATGTAATAATCCGGCATAGCCTTGCCAAATGACCTTGTTATAGTTACATCAGCGTCTATGCCGTCAGAATGCAATGTGTATTCGGCCAGTTTCTCCACGTTCTCCATACACTAGAATAACACGCAAAAGATTATAAACCTTAATATAGCGCTTTAAATCGCAGATTTCGAGGATTTCACAAGAGCTTCAACTGCTTTGATAATAAGTTAATTAGGACAAAAGCGACAAACAGATACGCTGCTAAGATTAAGCTTATAGCAGCCGATGCTAGAATCAACAGTAAAAGAGCAGCGATTATACCGTATAGAAAAACGTTATGGTAAAATAAAGGTAATCCTTCTAGCTTATGGTATGGAAGTATGCTTACAAACGACAGAGCTACTAAGAATAGGCCGGATTGGAACAGCGCTTCATATGCATAACGCTGGGCTGCTAAAATCAGAAGTAGACCGAGACCGACAAATATCATGAGCATAAGCAAAGAAACGTATGATTTCTCCCTGTTGGATACTTCAGAGCTCTTTATGCCTGTGAATGTCCTTCTGTTTCTTTTGTAGTCCAAAGAGCCGATTATAGGGAAAAGTGCATAGAATCCCAACAAACCAGAACCTAAAGTCAGTATGACCGACAGCAGGAAACCCATATACCAGAACCTATAGGAGACAGATAGGTCAAAATGCTTTGAAATCGCCTTTCTGGGGAAGACAACAATCGCTGAAAGGAAACCCGACATCAAAATATACAAAGGAACCTCTGAAGCATCAAAAACTTGAACATCTACTAAAAACAGAAGCATGGAAAAAGCAAAAAGTATGAGGAATTCAAAAAAATCCTCTCTGTGCCTTATGATGTAACGCTTTGAGCTGCTCAAGATCGTGCTGATTTTCATAGTTTTACCTCTTGGAATGCCTGAGATGAATGTATACCACTACTAATACTACGCCGATGGTAAGGGCTATGTAGAAGATGTATCCGATATAGCTGCTGGTCTGCGATGCTAACGAGGCAGGAGCTGAGTACACCATCTCTGTGAATCTCTTCCCTCCCTCTCCTATATAGCTCACCTTGACGGATTCTACGGTGCTTTTCGGTAGGGTGACGTTCACATAGGTCTGGTTTGGTGCTATTATAAAACTCTTTGTGAGCGAAAACTCCCCATATTCTGTGTCGAGAAGGAAAACCGCCGTAAGATTGACAGGCATGTTGTTCTTATTTATGAAACTCAATGTGTAATACGTAAAATTGCCTGAAGACGATTCTACACTCTTGTTTGAGAAAGTCATATTTATGACCGGCTTGAACAGCTGGAGATCAAAGCTCCTCTGGAAGTGAGAGGCATCAAAGGAAAAATTAAACGGGAAGGAGACATTCACCTCTGAGAGATTTGTATGAATCTGGATTTGGATGGAGTAAGTCTGGTTCGGTCTGAGGGTAAAACGTTGATTGTAATTTGAAACGCTCATGTAAACCCCACTTTCAACAGGTGCGGACCAGTAGGCTGAGAGAGGGGTGTTGCCAGAATCTAAAATAGACAAATTAAAACTAGCTGAGCCGTTGAAAATCGGCTGCAGTCTGTTCGTCTTGAATTTAATCCCGGGGTAAGGACGGATATACACGTTTGAGCTGGAGCACAACTGTTGGGTTAGGATTGAAAAGGAAGCGCATAGTCTATAGCTCCCATATGGTAGATCTGTGACGTTGTAGAGGATTATCTTTGATAGGTTTTGGTTCGCACTTAATGAACCACTACTTATTTCTGTGCTGTTAAGCAGGACTTCATAAGTCGAATTGCTTGGTGAGGAGTAAGTGACCTCTACATACAGGTTCTGGTCTATTCCGATGGATGTGTTGATCGGATTTATTGATATATGAATCGAGCTTGTGGCGTAGGACACACTAAATGCCGTGAATATTGCGAATACAATCAAGGCTAATACATAAAGCTTGTCCATATCTGTAATAATAACAAACAAAATATATATACTGTATGATTACTAGCCACGAACAGAAGCATTTAAAAAGATCAAAGTTTTAGATTAGACTATGGAAAAGAAAGAAGAGACGGTGCTTACATTCTACCATATCGGCTTAGTGAAGGAGATAATACCTGGAAATGGATCAAAAGAAAACAAAGCGATGATAGAGATGTGGGATCAGAACCTTATAATCTGCAGTGCTGGAGGATTGAAACTAGAGGAAAATGAATACGTAATCGTGAAATTTGATGGAATAGTGCAAGGTCAAAATATATTGATGCACCCTAACATCGTATCTGATCTAATAAAGAAAGAGAGCGGAGAGAAGATGTGGGGGATGTATAAAGATTTCTATTCTAAGATAAAGCCATCGCATCCTCTCACTGGGTGAGCCTTAACATTTATT
>JBMFTM010000048.1:0-2625 GCA_049967035.1 Candidatus Acidifodinimicrobium sp. | reverse complement strand
CTTGTTGCTGATTTCTTTGCAGGTTCTGGCACAACTGCTGCGGTTGCGGAGAAACTTGATAGAAGATGGATAGTTGCTGATATCGGCAGGTTTTCCATCCATACAATAAGGAAGAGACTATTGGATATACCTAAGTGCAGGCCTTTTGAAGTTTTGAATTTAGGAAAATATGAACGCAAGTACTGGATGGACCAAAACCTTGGCTCTGTTTATAGAAATTACATCGATTTTATTTTACAGCTTTACAAAGCAAAGCCAGTATATGACTACAAGAATATTCACGGCATAATTTCTGGAAAAGCAGTTCACGTTGGCCCTATAGATTACCCTGTGACAAAGGGAGAAGTTGAGGAATGCCTGAAGGAGGCAAAGGATAACGGTTTTAGTTCTTTGGATGTCCTGGGATGGGACTTCGAAATGGAATTCAATGATAAAATATTAAAAGAACTTAAAGAAACTTACGACTTTGACCTTTCATTAAGAATAATCCCCAATGAAGTGATGGATAAGAGAGCTGTTGATGCTGGTGACGTTGACTTTTTTGAACACGCCTTCTTAGATGTTAGTTTATCTGTAAACGACAGAAAGGTCAGGGTTAAATTGAATAACTTTATCATTCCAAATCCAGAGTCAATCCCAGAAGAACTCAGGGATAAGATGCTAAAGTGGAGCGACTTCATCGATTACTGGAGCGTGGATTGGAACTATAGAGAAGACACATTTCATAATGAATGGCAGGAATTTAGAACAAAGAAAAAGAAAAACCTACAACTCCAATCTATTGAACATACCTATGATGAGCCAGGAATTTATAAAATAGTGGTGAAGGTGATAGACGTTTTTGGAAATGATACCACCACTGTAAAGGAGGTGAGGATAGAGTGAATCCATTTGATGAACCGGAAGTGAGAGTGGAATCAACTGCACCCTTAGTGGAAGCTCTGCGTCAGGAGGTTAGGGCGTGGAGAGATTCTGGTTATCCCGGATCTTCTAAAACAACAATGCGGTTGTTACAGTTCTGGTTCGATGAAGAACATAAAGTAAACGGGGAAAACTTTAGATTTTATTTTGCACAAAGAGAGGCTATAGAAACCCTGATTTATATATATGAAGTTAAGAGATTTACGAAAATGAGTGATCTGATACTTAATTATGATAAAACTAAGAAAATCGCATATAATCCAAATGAATATTTGTTTCCTAAATACTGTTTTAAGATGGCCACAGGTTCTGGCAAAACTTATGTTATGGCCCTAGCCATTGTGTGGTCTCTTTTCAATAATATTCTTGAGAAGAACAACCTATTTCCCAGAAATTTCCTTATACTAGCACCAAATATTGCAGTATATGAAAGGCTCGCTGAAGATTTTTCGTCTGGTAAAATATTTAACACAGGTGTCATAATTCCTGAAGAATTCCAGTATCTTTGGGACATGGACTTTGTCACTGAAGATTATATACCGACAAGAAGTTCAAAAGGACGGGTTTATCTGACTAACGTTCAGAAAGTTTACGAAAGGGAAGGTCCTCATACAAATCCTATACAAGAGATAATAGGTAAGAGGCCTACGGATAGCATCAGATATTATGATCAGATAATATCCGAGCTCGAGTCATTAGATAGCCTTGGGATAATTAATGATGAAGCCCATCACGTTTGGGATAAGGATCTGGTCTGGAATCAATTTATTATTAAGTGTAATGATATACTTAAAAAAAGAGGGAAAGAATTATCATTTCAACTTGATTTTACTGCGACTCCGAAGAGACAGGATACGGGTAGCGTTTTTGAGTGGGTTATTTCAGATTTTCCTTTGGCAGATGCAATAAGATGTGGTATCGTAAAATCACCCATAATCGGAGAATTGGAAAACCCTCACGAAACGCCATCAGATAAGGCAGATATCATTTATAGAGATTATATTGAGGGCGGGTGTAGACGCTGGTCCTACTATGACAAAGCTATGGAAAAGGTAGGTAAACAGCCCGTAATTTTCTTTATGGCTACTAAGACGTCAGAGGCAGAAGATATATACAATTATCTTCAAACAAAGCCCGAATTTAAAGGAAAAACTTTGATTATCCACACCAATCTTAAGGGTGAAATAAGCGATAAAGAATGGCAAAAACTGAAGCAAGACACAAGAGACATTGACAAGACGAATAAATATAGGGCCATTGTAAGCGTCTTAATGTTAAGAGAGGGATGGGATGTCAAAAATGTTTGTGTAATTGTTGGCCTAAGGCCATTCACCTCTAAGGCAGAAATACTACCTGAACAGGCAGTTGGGAGAGGTCTCAGACTAATGTTTGGTCCAGAATCCGGATATGAAGAAACTGTGGATATATTTGGAACACAGGCATTTGTGGATTTCATAGACGAGGAAATGAAAAAGCAAGGAGTTGATATAAAAAGATACAAGGAAAGAGACTTGCCTAATATAACAAATATTTTTCCAGATACGTTGAGAAAAATTGACTACAATTTTTCAATTCCCATCCTGTCGCCCAAGTACAAGAGAGAGAACAGATCTTTCAACGAAATTGACGTATATAAGCTTCCCGAGGGAAAGTTTGACCTTGATTTGAAAATTTATACGAACATAAAAAGAGCAGTAGGGAGAG
>JBMFTM010000047.1:0-2986 GCA_049967035.1 Candidatus Acidifodinimicrobium sp. | reverse complement strand
TTAAAATTTTGTAGATAAATTTAAATACTAGAATATCAGATATAGTATCATACAAAATAATAAGACTATTGAAGGTCTAATTTTGCAAGTAGGAGGTAATTATGGCAGAAGCAGTTCAACCGATTTTTATCTTACCAGAGGGATATACAAGGACGACAGGCAAGGATGCGCAGAGAAACAATATAGCATCTGCAAAGGCTGTAGCAGCGGCTGTGAAGTCCACTTTAGGCCCAAGAGGTATGGATAAGATGCTGGTGGACAATTTGGGGGACATAACTATAACGAACGATGGTGTGACGGTCCTAAAGAGCATGGAGGTAGATAATCCTGCAGCTAAGATGATAGTTGAAGTAGCAAAGGCGCAGGAGGAAGAAGTCGGAGACGGCACCACCACAGCAGTCATATTAGCGGGAGAACTTCTGAAGTTCGCAGAGTCATTGCTGGATCAGGGGATACATCCAACTCTTATAAATCGTGGTTATAGGCTGGCTTCTACCAAGGCCCAAGAGATACTGGATGAGATAAAAGTGAAGGTCAATATAGACAGCAAGGAAGAGCTTCGTAAGATCGTTAAGACGGCTATAATCAGCAAGAATATAAGCGGAGACGAGACTTTGCTGAATCTCATAGTTGATGCAATAAAGTACGTTAAAGGAGCAGAGAACAAAGAGGAAGTTGATATAGACTCTATAAAGATAGAGAAAAAGGTTGGCGGCGGTCTTTCTGACTCCAAGCTAATCAAGGGCGTATTAATAGAGAAGGAGAAGGTTCACCCTGACATGCCTGATGAGATCAAGAATGCGAAGATTGCCCTGTTGAATCTGGCACTGGAGATAGAGAAGACAAACATAGACGCGCAGCTTAGAATAGAGAAACCCGACCAGCTCCAGGCTTTCTTAGGCGAAGAAGAGAAGCTACTGAAGGATATGGTCGATAAGATAAAGGCTTCAGGCGCAAATGTTGTAGTATGCCAGAAGGGAATAGATGATGCCGCCCAGTACTTCCTGTCAAAAGCCAAGATCTTGGCTTTCAGGAGAGTTTCAGAGGGGGACATGAAGAAAATAGGCAAGGCGACAGGGGCTAAGGTCGTCTCCACGCTTACGGAGCTTGAGCCAGGCGCCTTGGGAGAAGCAGGATACGTGCATACAGAGAAGATAGGCAATGAAGATGTAGCCATTATAGAAGAGTGCAAGAACCCCAAGTCAGTGACACTGCTTATAAGAGGAGGCACAGAGCATGTTGTTGATGAGGCCAAGAGGGCAGTGGAGGACAGTCTTGGAGATTTGAAAGTACTGATAGAAAGTGGTGGAAGTGTTGTGGCCGGCGGCGGTGCATGTGAGATGGAGGTATCAAGGAGGCTAAAGGAATTCGCTGCCACTCTTGAAGGCAGAGAGCAGCTTGCTGTTGATGCTTTCGCTGACTCTTTGGAGATAATACCTAAGACTTTAGCTGAAAACGCAGGAATGGACCCTATAGATATATTGGTTGATCTAAGGGCTGCTCACAAGAAGGGGAACATATGGTCTGGTATCGACTTGTCCAATATCGCTGAACCTGTCGTAGCAGATATGTTTAAGGCAGGGGTTCTGGAGCCTGTTAGCATAAAGAAACAGGCCATAAAGAGCTCAAGCGAGGTCGCAATAATGATATTGAAGATAGATGACATAATCGCAGCAGGCAAATCAGCGAATCAGTCCTCTCAGCCTCCAGCAGGGGGTTATGGCGGTGGATACGGTGAGTAAACATGAGTGAAACCGCAAGGCCGTTAGACCTGCTTAATAGCGCGAAAGGAAAAAATGTACTCGTGGAGCTAAAGAATGGTCATTCGATAACTGGAAAGCTAATCACGTTTGATGTTCATATCAATATAACACTGGAGAACGCTGAGGACAAGGTAAACGGAGAAGTTGTGAGGAAGTTAGGTTATTTATTTATAAAAGGTGACACAGTGGTGTTGGTATCGCCAGCTTTATGAGCACAGAATCGATGGGTTTGCATAACAGAAAGAATCCTCACGTCCGCTGCAGGAGGTGCGGTAGCTATTCCTACAATGCAAGGAAGCATTACTGCTCCCATTGTGGTTACGGCAGAACGTCAAAGCTGAGAAGCTATTCGTGGTTAAATAAAAACCTTAATGGCATTAGGAAAAGGTGATTGGAAAATTACTGCTTTTTCCTTATCTTATTTTTTGATTTTTTTTCATTGTTAATCCTAGAGTAGAAACCTGCATCTCAATCTATAAATACGTAATCAGTTCTATCCACTAAAATGGAAGATTTAGATGCTTTACTTGATAATAAAAGACAATTCAGTCAGTTCATTAAAGAAGGATTAAATATAGAAGATGATCTCGACTTGTATATCGTAGATGACACATTTGCAAGGATATACACTGTGGGCCTTGGGGAAATATACATGAGCAGGTCTTTAGGCGAAGCGTTTTATTACATCGTAAAGTTCGATGATTTGAAGGAACTTAGAGAGGGCATAAAATTTCTTATCAACCATGAAATCGGTCATTTTCACGATAATGACTACCTGGGCAACCAAAGGCTAGAGAATTACTTCTCATCTATAAAGCAGCTCTATAGGGCACAGTTTGGCAGTAGCATCTCCAGCTTTCCGGATTCAGAGGCTACAAGATATGCTCTGTCAAGGTCAGCCAATTTTAAAGATGCTTTGGCAGGAACTGTTGCGATCCTCTCGTTTGTTAATGAAATCGATCCAATTTTGGAGTTAGAGGCCATAGAGCGCCATTATTCGACTTCTAGGCCAGATCTAAAAAAGGTGACTGACTTTAGATTGAGTGAATCGCTGAAAGCAGAGATAGAAAACAAAGCTGATGGCTATTTAGCGCTATTAAGGTCGTATCTTAAGGTGACATCTTGATATAAAACCATTGTCATTAATCGAATTTTACGAGCTAAAGCATTCAAAAGCCATCACGAACCCTGCATTGTATAGGAGCGAATTTGATAATGGTTTA
>JBMFTM010000046.1:0-3058 GCA_049967035.1 Candidatus Acidifodinimicrobium sp. | reverse complement strand
ACTGAAAGGAGAAGGGCAGGGTTGGATTATTCCTGAAAAAACCCCGAATATACAAATAATATCATGGGGGTATTACGATATCCCTGCATTAACTAACCAATCTCAGGCGGAGTTTGAGGCTTTCATAATAAAGGCATTTGGAGCTCAGAAGATCTCAGACCCAAAGGTTTCAGGTCTCAAGAATGGAATTCCTGTCTGGGTAGGACCCAAGGATAATAATGAATACATTACGGACGACAATGTGCTGGAATTTGCACAATACCTAAATGAAAACTATGAAAATAGAAAAAGGGGAATAATGGTTGGATGGCAATTTTCCGAAAAAGCAAAACAAGCGAAGGAAATGCTCGCTAAGTTGGGGGCCGGCATAGATTTCGTGACGATAGATTTGGTGAATATAGGATCAGAAGCATTCAAGGAACACGTAACATCCAAGCATCCAGAATATGATACCTTCTTGAGATTCATAATGCCACCTGTTGTAAGGTTAAAAATAAAGAAGAAAGCACACCTCGAGTATGACTTTGATTTTTCGGAATCCGTGTCGCTGAATAATGGAAAGATAATAAACATCCAGGCTGATTTTGACTACAGTAAAGCCTTTGTGCCAACTTCTGGATACTCTTTCCTATCCAAAGGGAATTCGTCAAGTTCCCTTCTGGTCTCTTACAAATTCGATTCGGCTGGCAAGAAAACAGTGGCATTCAAGGTGGAAGACGACCAGGGTGGAGAAACTATGATAATAAAGGAAATAGAGGTGGAATGAATGCCACAGAACATTGTTATGCCAGATTCATTCATTGAATTTGAACAGGAATTCAAGGACTGGCAGATGTCTCATTATCCTAACTGCTCCCAGAAGACCGTTGAATTCATTGAGCATCTCCTGGAACGAAGGGAAGGAGACGAGCTATGGCAGCATCAGAAGGAAGCGATTCTCAGGATCATATTTCTATATGAAGTCAAGGACCGTGCCTTAAGTTCTAAATATCTCCTGAGAATAGTTACAGGTGGAGGAAAAAGCCTGATCATCGCATCTGTGATAGCATGGCTCAAGTATGCTTATGGCGACCGGTTCAACCGGTTTCTCATAATCACCCCAAACCTGATTGTTAGGGATCGACTTCAGGACGATTTCGTGAGATCCTCTGGAGATGGGAAGACTATATTTGAGAGGTGGTCCATATTTCCAGACGAAAATCTGAACAAAATCGTATCCACGACTCTTATAGAAAGCGGGTCTGGACCGCAGGGAATGATCAGCGCAGATATAATACTCACGAACATCCAAGAGCTCTACACTAGTGGTACAAACACAGCAAGGAATCTGGGTTTCCTGAAGGAGAATTTCCCACACATTGCAATATTCAACGACGAGGCACATAATACTGTAGCCGACGAGTTCACCCACATATTGTCGATTCTAAGGGAGAACACCCTTTTCCGTCTGGATACAACCGCAACTCCTGAAAGGGCAGATAACACTTATCCCGATTCGAGACTTATCTATTCCTTCGATATCACGGACGCAATGGATGCCCCAAGGCCGTTAATCAAGAATATAGTTGTTCTCCAACCGGACGCAAGAATTGTCGAAATAACATATACTAATGCAAAGACGAATGAGAGAAAAAGAATCTCGGAAATGGACAAGGAATTCGAGGAAGCAGAAAGGAAAGTCAAACCTTTCCAGTGGGTAATGGACCCAGCGCCAATGAGAATGCTGCTTTCTATTGCCGTCAATGCTTTGAGAGCTAAGAGACAGGAGGCAGGAGGAAAGTACAAGCCCCTGTTGTTCGTTGTCACTATGGGAATAGAAGAGGCGAAGACTGCAAAAGATTTCATAGAGAGGGAATTTGATTTAAAGGCATTGATAGTTACAGAGGATTCTCCCGATGAAAACAGGGAGGAGGCCAAGAAGATAGGGCATCTTGACAGCCCATATGATGCTGTGGTGAGCGTGTTTATGCTTAGAGAGGGATGGGACGTTTCTGAAGTCTCAGTCATCCTGCTACTCAGAAGGATAATATCTCCAGTGTTCGGTAAGCAGATAATTGGTAGGGGTCTGAGAAAAGTAAACAAGAAAAGCCCCGACCCGGAGATCCTCCACGTGATTGACCACCCCAAGCTAGACCATGGATGGTTATGGAGATTGATGAATGCCTCAAGGATAAGGCAAGGCATTCTGCCTACAGACGTAATAGAAGAAGAACCCCTTCCTCCGAAGACAGAATATTTGCAGAAGCTAGTAAACCCGGATAAACTGATAAGGATCAACGAACCGGTAGAGGATAAAGATTTCAAGCAGAAATTGCTGGCCATAAAGGCTAATCTCAAATCTGAGGAGCCGATACTTAACTGGAAAGACGCGTTAGATAGTGCTACCTACGAATACCCAGATAGGCTACAAATAGAAGCTGTGGTTCTTGAGAATATAAGGAAAAAGAATATAGGCAGAGGGAAAACAGGCACAGAGATAACTAGACCAACGGATGACAGATACTTCAAGGGAGAAAGCGAGAGGGAAATCTCGATAGAAAGTTTCAAGGACGAAGTAGTTTCATTAGCAAAGGGATTGATAGAGGAGAACTCACTAGACATCTCGAAGACGTCCAGATTATACGATGTACTTATGGACCACATCTCAAAGAAATTCTTCAGAAATCTTAGCATATCTGAAGTTTCCCAGGATGAACTCAGGACGGCGTATTATTTCCTACCATCAGTGAAGGAGAAGTTTACTAAGGGGATTATCAAGGGCATTTTTGAGGTGAAACGATGACCGATAGACCTTTCTTGAATCCGAAAAAAAGCGCGTGGTCTGTTGAATTTTACCAGAGCGACCAGGAGAAATCATTCATGGAAGAACTAGAGAAAGATGATAAGGTAAGCAAATGGACCAAGAATCACGGAATCAGGATACCGTATTTCAACCTGGATGGAAGACTTGCACATTACACCCCAGATTTCTTAATTGAATACGCAGACGGAACGCAGGAAATAGTCGAAATAAAAGGATCTCATATGATTGATAATAAAATTACAAAATTGAAGGCAG
>JBMFTM010000045.1:0-3068 GCA_049967035.1 Candidatus Acidifodinimicrobium sp. | reverse complement strand
TGAGAACCCTTTTTGCGTGTCTTCTAATCTTCCTAAGCTTAAGATTACCTTATTATTGGGGTTTATACCTATGGATGACAGATAATTGAGATCATCTTTTGTTAAGTTTATATTGACATCTATATCCAGACCATTGTGTATTAAGGCTACATTTCCCCTACCGTACGATTTGGAGAGATTTGAGTAATCAGATGAATTTAAGGCCACTATTTTAAATGGTTTGTCTCTTATAAGATTGTCCGGATATGGATATCCTAAATCCGAGTATACGCCATGCTTCACGAATATAATCCCCTTAGAAATGTGTACCTTGAATTTATTCTTACCAGATAATATAGAGTAGTCATAGGGGCTGTTGGAGATCACTACATCTGTGTATATCTCGCCTTCCTTAAGTGTTATCTTTCTTCTCAATTCATTTAAGAAGAAAACGACTCCCCTCCAGGTTTTTGAACGGTAGAACATGTTTTTCATGAAATACCTGAAAAGTTTGGAGCCGTAAACCTTTGAAATGAAATTGCTGGTTGGCGCCCCCACATGTTTTGATTTTTCGTTTATACCAATATCAAAACCAAAGTATGAGACATTATAATGTTTTTTTAACCCTTCATACAGAGTTTTCGCAACGAATTCTGCGCCCCCAAACTCTCTTCCAAGCTTGAAGTCTGTTACCAGTATCCTCGTCTTTTTATTCCTAGGCATATTAAATACTATGTAATTGAGTGGTTTTTAACCTTTTTGAGCAGATATTTATGCTTCATATGTTTATTTTCTTAGTATACAATCGCCTCACGGAGCGGAAGAAAATGAGCATTAAAATATTGTCTTGGAATGTAAATGGTATAAGAAGCGCATGGGGTAAAGGTTTAAAAGAGTTGATTCAAAGCAAAAGATATGATATATTGCTTTTCCAAGAGATAAAGAGCGATACGGTGCCTGTAGAGATAAACGAACTGGGGTACTATGTATTCCCTTATCCAGCTAAAAGAAAGGGATACAGCGGTGTCCTAAGCCTTTCTAAAGCAAAGCCCCTCAAAGTTATAGAAGGAATAGGAGACCCCAAATTTGACGACGAAGGCAGGGTTCTGACTTTGGAGTTTGACAATATGTACATTATCAATTCTTACTTCCCCAACTCACAGCATGGGCTAACAAGGTTGGAATTCAAAATGAAGTTTGATGAGGAGATAGAGGGTTTCTTGCAGGGGCTTAGAAAGCAAAAACCAGTTGTGATATGCGGCGACTTCAATGTTGCGCATGAAGAGATTGATATAGCTAGGCCTAAAGAGAACGAGAATAATGCAGGCTTTACACCACAGGAAAGAGAATGGATGACTAAATTTCTAAGTCTAGGATATGTAGACACTTATAGGATGTTTGTAAAGGAGGGGGGGCACTACTCATGGTGGACCTATAGATTTAACGCAAGAGATAAAAACATAGGGTGGAGGATAGATTACTGTGTTGTGTCTGAAGAGCTAAAGAAGAAGGTCATTAAAGCCGATATTCTCGAAGAGCAGAAAGGGTCAGACCATGCGCCAGTTGTAATTGAGCTGAAGGAATGATTAATATTACCCTATCCAAAAAGTCACCAAAAGAGATAAGCCTCTAAGGGGAACAGGACTATCTAACTAAAAACTAGGTTTAAAATAGTCAATTTGCATTTGACTAGAATAGCTTTATAGTCAAACACTAGTAGACTAAATTTTGTCTTTAATAAGCTATAAATAGCATCAAATTCATAATTTAAACATGAACATCGAAAGGGCTTTAGTAAGGTACAAGAATTACGGGGAGAATATAAGTATTATAGAGAGAGATACAAAAATATCATCTAACCATAATTTTATATCAGCGATAGTTGGACCTAGAAGAGCTGGTAAAACGCTATTCATGATTCAGCTGATGAAAGAGCTTAATATACCGGAAAGCAACAAGATTTTCATAAATGGTGAGGATATAGACTTTGAGGGGATATCAACAAGTGATTTAGATAAGATAGAGGATATGATTAATAAAGTATACCAAGTAGACAGTTCAAACCCAATTTGGCTTTTCATCGATGAAGTACAAAGGTTTCCATCCTGGTCTAGGTGGGTTAGAACTTTAAATGATGAGAATCTGTACCACATTGTCATATCTGGCTCAACCTCCGAATTGTCAACGGAAAAGCTGCCAACTGAGTTAAGAGGAAGGGCTTTAAACACGATGATATTACCATTTTCGTTCAGTGAAGTATTAAAAGCAAATGAAATCGCATTTAATAAATACCCTAATTCTGAGAAAATTGGCAAAATAATGGAAAAATTTGATGAATTTTTGAGATATGGTGGTTATCCACAAGTGGTGTTAGAGAAAAATGCGAAGCTCAAAACAAAAATACTAGAGGAATTACTGGAGACCGTAATGCAACGTGATATAATCGAAAGAAAACATGTCAAGAACGTAAGATTACTTAAGGCGTTCATGAGTGCAGCAATTGGATCAGCATGCAGACCGATATCATATATCTCACTATCAAATTGGTTAACCTCAAACATGTTAAGGGTGAGCAAACAAACGGCTATAAATTACATTTCATACGCAGAAGAAGTTTTCTTGTTCTTCCAAGTATTTCCTTTCTCTGACAAGCCAAAGATGAGAAATCTGAACCCGAAGATTTATCTATCTGATTCTGGTTTACTAGGATTAATATCAGACGATAAAGCAAAACAGCTAGAAAATCAAGTTTTCATAGAGTTGATAAGAAGAGGGAACAAAGTTAGTTACTATACAGATGGTAAGTCTGAGATAGACTTTGTAGTTAGCGATAATAAAAAAGTAAACGAACTAATACAGGTATCGCTTTCCTTAAAAGATCCATCAACATACGAAAGAGAAACAAAATCAATGATAGATGCAGCAAAAAAACTAAGATGTAAAAATCTTATAATAATCACAGAAAACGAGGAAAGATCAATCAAAGTAAAGGGAAAAACAATAAAGGTTGTCCCTGCTTGGAAATGGATGCTTAAAATTTAACTAATCCGCCGAGAATTCCCCTTTCGTAAGATGGGGGATGAAAGGCG
>JBMFTM010000044.1:0-3215 GCA_049967035.1 Candidatus Acidifodinimicrobium sp. | reverse complement strand
TCAGATAGAATATTATTTGGCTCAGACTATCCCTTCTCCGACCAGGAGATAGAGCTGCTGAAGATAAAAAAAGCTGATATTTCAGAAACGGAGAGAGAAAATATACTCTATAAGAATGCAGACAGACTAATTTTCAGAGGTTGAAGTTTTGACCCATAATTTTATGTTTGTTTATCCATTAGACAATTAAGCGACTTTAAGCCGAATTTTCCCCTTTTAACGTATTTAAAGGCATATTTATTAACTTAATTTAAGTGAGCACTTTAATCGATATGAAAATCTTAGAGTCAACGTTAAGTTTGGTAGGGTCTGAAATAGCATCCATGAAAGACTTGACAGATGAGGAACTGGAGAAAAAGATAGTCAGTGCAAGATACGTCTTGGATGAAGATAGCGATCTAGTTTACCTAGAGAAGATAAAAAATGGAGAAGTTTTAGAGAGAGTTCGCGTTGGGGATAAAAAATGGTTTGATTCAACAAAGAAGTATGAAACACCTTATAGGTTTACTCCATACAATTCTCTTCCTTTTGGGCAGTGCCCTACTTCCTGCGGACTGTGTTCAGCTCATCAAAATTCAACAGCTTTACTTAACATTGTTTTGACTAATAGGTGCAATCTTAACTGCTTCTACTGCTTCTTTTACGCTGAAAAGGCAGGGTATGTACATGAGCCTTCGCTTGAGGACATCCTCTGGATGGTTGACTCTGCCAAAGCCTTCAATAAAGGTAAAATATACGCGGTTCAGCTTACTGGCGGCGAGCCTACATTGAGGGAGGACCTGCCTGAAATAGTCAAAGCAGTAAAGGATCATGGCGTTAGCCATATACAACTTAACACACAAGGGGTAAGAATAGGCATAATGAACTATAATAGCCCTGAGAAAGCTGCAGATTATGTAAAAAGCTTGAGAGAAGCTGGTGTAAATACTGTTTATCTTTCTTTTGATGGCACGACATCTGAAATAAATTTTAAAAATCACTATGAAATCCCTTTTATATTTGATGCCTTCGCTAAAGGTGGCTTAACCAGTGTTGCGTTGGTTCCGACGCTTATAAATGGGTGGAACTTTCCTCAAGAGCTTGGTAAGATTGTTAAGTTTGCTGCAAACAACATGAATGTCGTCAGAGGAGTTAACTTTCAGCCAGTGTCTTTTGTCGGCCATA
The DNA here is from genome assembly GCA_049967035.1 of Candidatus Acidifodinimicrobium sp. GTDB lineage: Archaea > Nanobdellota > Nanobdellia > Parvarchaeales > Parvarchaeaceae > Acidifodinimicrobium. Next base: position 2,051 of record JBMFTM010000044.1, on the reverse strand, counting down.
TGACCAAAAAAGAGATAGAAGAAGTCGAAAAGAAAAGGGTGACTATATCCGATTTTGAAAGTCAGTTAGAGAAGCAGCTGAGCATACCACGAGATGCATGGAGACCTATTCCATTCATGGTGCCTATTATAAAAATCCTTGGTAAGGATGATTTAGGTTTCTACAATAATCCAAAATGCGGCGAAGCCACATATGTGGTAGTCGATAGAAGCGGGAATGATTTGAAGTTTCATCCAATCACGGAGTATATAGATGTAGACAAGTTGTATTACGATGTTTCTAATGCCGTTGATGGTGATTTTCAAAGGTTGAAAAAGATCCCTATAATTATGAAATTACTTTCTGGTAGCTACATAAAGAAGGATGAGCTTCCAGATGGGACTAAGATAAGCAAGTTATTGCGTAGCTTGTTCCTTCATAAAGACTATGAATCTGCGGGGGAATTGAACTATAAGCTGCTCTACCTTGGTACTATGCACTTTATGGATCCATTTGATTATGATATAAAAAGAGTTATGAGGTGCAGCATCCATTACTCACTTCCAGATGGAAGAGTGATTCCCTTCTGCGCTTACAATGTTTTCCCCACGATATACAGAGATAAAACGCTTAAGGAATTTTCAGTAAGTACAGAAAAGCTCAAGGAGAATGAGAAATACTATAAAGAGCTTTCTGACTTCAGAAAACAGGCCGATAAAATTAAAGATAATGAAATTTATAAGAAGATATACAGCATTTAGATTTCAATAGCAGCGTTTACAATTGTCATAAATTTAGCCTTCTAATTTTCAGTGAATTTATACCGCGCTCCATCCGCCATCGACTGCTAGGATATGGCCTGTGATATAGGATGAAGCATCAGAAGCAAGGAAAATCGCTGCGCCTTTGAGCTCATTTGGATTGCCAACTCTTCCCATAGGAGTCCTTTGATTTATATGATCAAGGATTGCCTTGTCTTTTAAGATATCGCTTGTCATTTCACTTGGGAAAAATCCTGGTGCAATAGCATTGATTCTTATGTTATTGTGTGCGAATTCAACTGCCATTGCTCTAGTTAGATTTACTACTGCCCCTTTACTTGCGTAGTATGGTGCCGCTGGTATTATATCCCCGAACAATCCATATATAGACGCTATATTTATTATGCTGCCATTCACATTGTGGGCTATCATACTGGCTATCACTTTTTGGGATAGAATGAAAACTGCGGAAATATCCAGATCAAGAACTTTTTGCCAGTCATCTTTTTTTAGGTCTAATGAAGGGCCTGCCACTGCCGACCCTGCATTGTTTATCAGTATATCTATTTTATTCAGTTTTTCCTCTGCGATTTTAACGACTTTAATAATATCTTCTTCATTTGTTAAGTCCGCCTTTACTGGGATTATATTTCTATGCGTATAGCCTGCTATTCTATTGGCATTCTCTATCAGCTTATCCTCTCTCCTTGCGCATATAACCACATCGGCACCTGCTTCTGCCAAGGCCTCTGTAAATGATATGCCAAGACCACTAGAAGCACCTGTCACTATTGCAGATTTTCCACTGAGATCAAATAGGTTGGCTATTCTCGTTTTTTCCTCCATAAAATTACACATCTATCTTAATTCAATAGACTTCGTAATATAAAAATATTCATCGAATCTTTTTATAGCGTGGAATAATAATTGGTAGCGTATCCAGTGATATGCTACAATGTTTATATACCAATGAAGATAAACCTTAAAAAGGAAGTTCTAAAATCAGAACTCCCGACTCACATTTTGATGAGACTTACGTTTTACGGTTCTTATATGATAGCGGCGCCCTAAGTAATTTAGCGACCCAATACGGCCTGAGAACCTCACAGTTTGGCATGCTGAAAGTCGGCGCCCCGCCATGGTCAATAGCGTACTGGCTTATACCTTACAATGTTTTAGAGATAGAAACAGCAAATATACCTTGGTGGAATGACCTTGAGAATGGGCTTGTAGCGATGTTTGTGTTTTTACTTCTGCTCTTCTTGCCGTTTATTCCAGGTTTGAATAAACTGCCTGACAAACTCAAGATGT
>JBMFTM010000043.1:0-3344 GCA_049967035.1 Candidatus Acidifodinimicrobium sp. | reverse complement strand
CGCAAGCCGGAGTGTTGAAGCGAGAAGCCCCACGCGTAAGCTTGGGGTAGTTCACGTGCTCAAGCTTTTCATTATCTCGCTGAGATCAACTGTTGATTTTCCTTCAGCGTCGCTTATCTCCTCATCTATGGGCGGCGGGATCTTGCTTCTTTTCATTCTGTCTTCAAAAGTATCAGCGTTCTCCCACTGGAAGAATAGGCCGGTATGTTTATTCTCTATATTCTCGGACATAAGAATATTCAAAGCCTGCAGTTTCTTTGAATTTACCTCTTCAAGATTACTCGGGTCGCTAACTATTCCATTGTATGTGTTAGGAAGCGGGCGGGTATGCGCGGAGAACCAGGCTGAGGATGTGAACTCTGGGTTGTAGCTTGGGCACCCCTGGAGGATGTCTATAAGTGCAAGTCCTTTATGCTGCACGGCTTTTACGATCAGCTCAGTCAACTCTTTCACATTATAGCTCTGGGACCTTGCAACGAATGTGTAACCTGCTATTATCGCTAGGCTTAGAGGGTCGAGGGCGCCGTTTATATTCGGCTCGGGCCACCCCTTGACTTTTAGATTCTCCTGTAATGTGGGGCTTATCTGCCCTTTAGTCAATCCATACACGCCATTGTCATGTATAAGTAGCTTTATGTCAACATTCCTTCTGCCTGCGCTTATGAAGTGACCTACCCCTATACCATACGTGTCTCCATCTCCCGCATTCACGAAAACAGTTAATTCTGGATTGGCTATTTTGACTCCCTCAGCGAATGGTATAGGCCTCCCATGAAGTGTGTGTATGCCATTTACATTCACGAAGTTTGGAAGTTTTGATGAGCAGCCGATCCCAGATACGTCAACAACCTTTTTTGGGTCGAGATTGGACTGTATTATCGCGCTCTTTACGGCTAAAAGTATCCCTGTATCACCGCACTGCGGGCACCAGTCATTCTGCTCATGGGAGTTTAGATCGCTGAGATTAATAGTCATTCAATATCACCTTTTTTTCGCCTTTGAGGACCCTTTCAAGTCCATCCTTCAGTTCGTCTTTGTCTATTATTCTTCCATTGTACTTGAGTATCTGATTCTCTATCAGTACACCAGTCCTCGACGCTATATGCCGCCTTAATTGGCCGCTTATATTCTCCTCAATGCAGACGGCTTTCTTTGCCTTCTTTATTATATCTCCGATCTCTGGATCAAGGGGTTCTATTATTTTTATCTGCAGAAAAGCAGTTTTTTCATCGATTGCATCAAGTATCGCCCCTTTCGGCGACCCCCAACTGACTATCAGCAGGTCGGCTTTATCAAGGTCCCCGTAGATATTGAATTTGTCCTTCCTGTCGATGCTCTTAAGTATGAGTTCATTCTTTTTGTTTCTTTTCTCCATCATCTTGATTCTATTCATAGGCTCTTCATAGGGGTGCCCATATTCATCATGCTCATCGCCGGCTATCCACATTACATGGTCGCTTCTTCCAGGTATCAGTCTGGGTGATATCCCATCTTCGGTAAATCTAAACCTTTTGAAGTCTCCATCGTATCCTGCCTTGTCAACCAATTTTCCGCGTTTTATCCTGTATGAATCCTTGAAATTCTCTATGTAGCTTTTCTTTATGCTCTTGTATATCTGAGATATTGATTTTTCACTCAGGACTATTGTTGGGACTTGGAAGGTTTCAGCGTAGTTAAATGCTTCTGCTGTTATCGATATTGCTTCCTCTATATCCCCTGGCGCTACCACTATTCTACTGAAATCACCGTGCCCTTGGTGTACCGCGAATTCAAGATCGGCTTGTTCGGTTCTGGTCGGTAATCCAGTCGCAGGTGCGCCGCGCTGGTGGTCTACTACTACGATTGGGGTTTCAGTCATGCCTGCATAGCTTATAGTTTCCGTCATCAATGCGAATCCTGGCCCAGACGTTGAAGTGGACGCCCTGACCCCCGCAATAGAAGCACCCAATGCCATCCCTATAACCGCTAATTCGCTCTCTGGCTGTATAACCCTGATCCCAAGCTCAGGATGCGATTCTAAAAATACGCTTTCATCGCTTGCGGGTGTGATTGGGTAGTAAACCTGCATCTTGCACCCGGCTATGGCCTTGCCGAGAGCGCTGGCTTCGTATCCTTCAAGGAGCAATTGGTCATCATTTTTAACTGGCGCAAGTTTTATTAGGCTGGATATTGACAGTGTCTTGAGGTAATTTAAAGTCTCATCAAGCGTGTTTGTGTTCATCTTAATGACAGCTTCCCCTTTGTTTGAAAACTCTGAGCCAATGACTTCTCTCAATATCTCAGTATCTACGCCAAATAAGTAAGCTGATATGGTGACTATAGATGTGTTTTTGGCTATCATCACATCGCTGGATTTGACACCCATCTTTTTTGCGACGTTGTTTATTATCTGGTCAAAGTCCACCTGCACAACTTTTATGTCTTCCCTTTTTATCTGGCTCACATCTACGCTCTTGTCCACTATGAGCATCCCGCTGCTTTTTACATCCTTTATGTGTCCGTCGTGTATCGTCTCGCCGTGCTCGTTCTTTTCTCCGAAAACAGATTCTTTATCTGGGAAGACGGCAAGGTCAACTTTATTTGACTGCGAATTTACAACCGCATCGGAAGCTCTTATCGTGAAGAAGCTGTGCATGCCCTTTATGTTTGAGAAGTATTCTCTGTATCCGTATACATTGTACCCGTTTTTCACAAGCACCTTTGAGAAAAGGCTCGCGGCGGAATCTATACCCGTGCCTTGTTTTCCACCAGTCATCCAACTAACATCAATCATCACTATAATTGGTCTTTAATCATTTAAATTCTTTTTACGTTTCATTTGAAATGTGAAGGCTTTTATTCGTTGATTCTCTCTCAATCTTTGAGGTGGTAATATGAAATACGAATTTGCATGCAAAGATATAGGTATGGACTGCGGCTTCAAAGCCAGCGCGAAGACAAAGGAGGAACTGATGCCGAAGATAGCGGCACATGCTAAAGAGAAGCACGGCATAGACCCTATACCTCCAGACCTTATGCAGAAGGTGCAGGCTGCCATAAAGGAGAAGAAAGGTTTCTTTTGAGGGATCTTTCAGGCATTCTGCAGAGAGCATGTTAAGCGCATCCTTGCGCTAGTGCTCGGTTTTAGAATCCATTCCAACTCTATACAGAGTTTTGAATCAGGTTTTTTGTCTCTTTAACACCAAGCCATAATGGTGTAATTCGCTGTCAAATTTTCGCTCTAACCTAAAATTGGCAAATGCATTAAGATAGTCTTCTTCATTCATCCTTATTGAAAGAGGGGGGCCAAACATTGTCTGCTCTTTCTTCCAGTCGATTATTATCACCTCTCCATTATCCTTTAA
>JBMFTM010000042.1:0-3364 GCA_049967035.1 Candidatus Acidifodinimicrobium sp. | reverse complement strand
TGATATGGAAATCTTATGCGCGTTTCGCCGTGGGCTTCGTGGCGAAGTAATTTTTATCTAGAGTTTTTGTTTATTCTCTGTTTTGCTCTTAAAAGTGGTACATGTTTGGATTAAATAAGAGTTATGCGGCAAGTGATTGAATCTGCTTTGTTGCATGATTCGAAAATCGCTCATAAATTTGCTTATGGGTTTCGCATCAAATCGATTTCATGATAAATTTTGGATAACCGAAGGGATTTCCTCATGGAGATAGGCCAGGACTCGAGAACTTGATGTGCGCAACTGGGAATTATGCAATAATGTAATTAAATCACTAAACTTAAAGCTCTTTCCGTATATGGTCATACAAGCCGCTGGAGGCGAATTTTGCTGGCATTATTCACGGTCGATGTTAACGGCAGGAGTATCAATGTGTCAGCTAAGTTGTTAAAGATGGCGGAAACCGAAATGTTCGATATAACGGATCGGAAGAACCATAAGGGCAAAATTTTCGTTTACCTTTTAAAGGACGACGCTGGGCAATGGAACATCAACGCATTTGCGTATGAGGATGGGAGTAAGTGTGTTGTTAGGCTCGTGTCAAGCGACTGCGTAACGCCTGCTTGCGAACAGCTGAAGAGGACAAGCATGCTCTTCATATCTTCGGGCCCAGACACCTATTACAGTTTGGTAAAATTTAGCTCGATGTCGCAAGGGAGGTTGAAGAAAGGTGAAATAGAGGATGAGACCGCTTTAGGGCCGGAGTTCGAACAATTTGAAGTGCTTAAATACGGCGACCTAAAACCAGGGAGCAGGTTGCGGAATAAATTGATTATTAGGGTGAGGAAGACTGACACCGACTCTATGGTCAAGCTCTTCTACATTGAGAAAATTTTGCCCTTGAAGAGGGTCAACTTAATTTTCTAATATCTCTAGTTGAAATAGATGATGCTTAGAAGCTTTTAAAGAAGCATTAACCTGGTAGGAGCTACTCGAATGCATGCCCGATTTAATTTTATGGCCATCCGAACCTTATATTACGGACGAAGCAGCTCATGTAAGCTCCTCTTAAATTAAAGATCCCTTAAATGCATAAAGAACTTCTTGAAGTTATGTCTTTGGCTGTTGGACAGATGAAACACGTCATTATCTTATTTTTCCTTTCTGTCGGGCCTTTTAGGGCCAGTACGCATGATTATATGGACAGATTATATGAGCTCCAAATTTATCTGTTTAGTCAAAGACTTCCCAGCGCTCGGCAGATTCAGGGAGTTGGTGCTTATGGTCTGAGACTTAAGACATGCTGCTCATGGTCGTTTCTTGGCTTGAGTCAGTTCTTTCTTGAGACTTCTTATTTGGTTTATGGAGGTTATTTTCCCTTGTTTTATTAGATTATATATTTTATTTCTAATTTCTGCGTTACTTATGTTGATTAGTTCTTGATAATAGCCCCATGATAGTGAGTCATCTATAGAATCTTGCCTGTATAATTTATAAAATGTCATAAAATAGCCAAGCCGACTGCGTGACACCTTAAGGTCTTCCCTCATCTGGTTCCTTAGGCCCCGTATTTCGATTCCTTTTTGGCGGTAGTTTTCTTTGAATTCAAATATTAACTTGCCTATCTTATATGCATAGCTAGGTTCTCCAGTTTTTTTCAATTGTGTGAGGTCGTCATTTATTAGGGCCAGAAGTTCCCTGTAGCGCTTTTGCATGTTGACTAGTTCAATGTAATTCTTGGGGTCCATTATGTCGGCGAGATCGGCCGAGAAGTTTGTTTGATTAAGGATTTTCTTTGCTGTAACAATCATGTCAGTCAACTCCCCTAGAACAGGCTAAGGTTTCTGCTTCTTCCCAGTTGGCGCAGCTTTTCGTAAAGCTTGTGCCTGCACTCCTCTATTTCTTCTGGTGTCTCTTTTTGATTACATAGAGCTTCCACGACGGAGTCTAACGTATACAGACTTTCTATCGCCACGCCTTTTTTATCAGCGGCTTCATGAACTAGGACGAATTCAGGATACGCCATGTCGATTATAATTTCTTCAGAGGTAATAATAGCTTTCCGCATGCCGTCTAGCTCCATAAATGTTACGTTTATTCCTGTGTGCTTCAATCTATCGACTTTGCGCCCTCTGTTTATTCCCTCCGGGCTTTCCGTGAGGCCTTCTCCTTCAAAAGGACCCTCGGTAGTTACTCCTATGCCTCCACTATTCGGTCCGCCACGAGTACCTGGAACTCTTTCTCTGCCTTGCGCGCTCGTAGCAAATGCAGTTCCGTCATCATCTTTTATTATAGTCGGGCTTTTGCGGAGAGCCTGAAATGGGTTTATGCTCAATGCCGATACATCAGGGTCTTTAAATAACTCGTTAATTATTGCGCTTATTTGGGTTGCGACCGCCGTTTCTACATTTTCAGATTCGGGAGTTAATGGCTTCAATAATCCCCAGTACTGCAGAGCATTAGTTAAGATCTGCCTGGCGGATTTCTCGAATTCCTTCCATGTTGTAGAAGAGGTATTAAAGTGATTCTTGGCTATAGAAGATACTGCATCTATTAGATCATCGCACCTTAAATATCCGCATATGTGTTTCTTATCGCTTTCTTTTTTAAATGGTAAACTATCAACCCAGCTCGAGACGACAGATACGGTTTTTCCATATACGATGATGTGAATCTCTGGATCATCGCAAGTAGGGTCATATACAATCTTGCCCGAAATTCTTATGTGAGACCGCTTATTACGTAGGCTTGCAGAAGCGTCGAAAATTTTCCCATTGAGGATTCTAGGCTCTATCTGCTTCCCGTTCAATTTGATTGCCAAAGTGCCGTAAGGTTTGAGCGCAAAGTTGTAATTTTCAAGGATTTTATTTTCAATATCTTTTAGAGATACTTCCGTAAGTCCTTTCGGATTATACACTTTGATAAGGGTGCCGTGTTTTCCAACGTATTCTTCACCTTTTATTTCTTCTGGTTTGTACTTAGGTCTCTTTTTTATATTATCCCAGAGCCAGATGCTGTGATAGCCCAGAGAGCTGCCCTTTTGCTTTGTAACGGTTTCTATCTTAGAGCATAAGTCTATATAGAGCTTCGCTCCGACGCCCGCAAAACCTATGCCTTTCCCTCTTTCCTTTGAAAGTGACCCCAAATTGTGATATTCTTTGAATGCCTCCCCATCCATGCCTTTCCCGTTATCAAGAAACTTTATCCATTGATGATTAGGGTCTATCTCTATATTAACTTCGCTTGCACCTGCGTCCAGGGAGTTAGCTATAAGTTCTATGAATAATATGAATAGATCGTTATTTTCTTCGTAATTTGATCTAAAATCAGGAAGTAATTTTTCCCAGTTTGCGCTTGAATCTATCCACGAACTATCCTCAGCCAA
>JBMFTM010000041.1:0-3416 GCA_049967035.1 Candidatus Acidifodinimicrobium sp. | reverse complement strand
GGGGCGAATTTAGGAGTACCGCAAAAATAAACAAGAACGGTGAACTTTCCAAAACTAAAGCTTTTAAACTACGGTAAATTAAAATAAAAGATGCTTGGAAAAAAAGTAGAGAATATAAAACTGGATAAAAAGAGTAATATAAAGAACTTAGTGGACCAATTTAGCAAATCAGGCGGATTCACCGCCAGAAAGGTTGCAGACGCTTTAGAGATATTCAAATCAATGGAAAAAGACAAAGACTGCTTCAAATTCTTTTCATTTCCTGCAGATATCATATCCACCGGCACTAGGGGCGTTATAGTCGATATGGTGAAGAACAGGATGGTCGATGCTATTATAACTACTGCGGGGATGATGGACCATGACCTCGCAAGGCTATGGAAGGACTATTACACCGGCACGGAAAAGGCAGACGACGCAAAGTTAAGGCAAAACCACATCAACCGGCTTTATGATATCTTCATACCGGATGAAAGCTACGGATATGTGCTTGAGGACAGACTTAAGCCGATAATAGCTGAAGCAGCCAAGGTAAAAAAGGAATACTCGACTAACGAGCTCATCTCATTTATAGGCGAGAAAATAAAGGATGAGAAGAAAGCAAAGGAGACAATAACTTACTGGGCTTGGAAAAACAAGATCCCGATCATAATACCGGGATTTACAGACGGAAGCTTTGGATCCCAAATTTGGATGTATACGCAAAAAGACCATGACTTCAAGATCAACCCGATACTCGATGAGAACTTCCTGGCTGATATAGTGTTCACTGCCAAGAAAACAGGCGCATTGATGCTTGGAGGGGGGATATCAAAGCACCACACAATATGGTGGAACCTATTCAGAAGTGGATTGGATTATGCTATATACATAACGACTGCCGTTGAATGGGACGGCAGCCTCTCCGGCGCGAAGCTGACTGAGGCAGTGTCCTGGGGCAAGATAAAACCAAAGGCTAAATACATAGATGTTGAAGGAGACGCCACAGTTCTTCTTCCGCTGATGTACGGTGCGTATATCCAAAGTTGAGAAGCAATGCATTTGAATGGGCTCATTAGTTACCCTTTTCCTCATGTTTTATCAGAAGGTGTCCAATAGAATCATCGCCCAGTTATATCATTGGATGACTTGATATATATAGTTCACAGTTTTGGTAGAGAGTTTGATGCAGTCGCCGTTTGTTTGGGCTCATAAATCAGATAGAAATAGTTGGAAGGGGAGGACAGGCCATTTAGATCTACCGAAGACAGGGGGGAAGTTAGCTGCTGAATGGTCCCACTTACATTCTCAAGCATTACCCATGTGTAATTCGAGTTGTCACACAGATTTTCTGTGAAATAGGTTCCCTTTTGTATACATATAGTCGCATTGGATAGTGTATAGTTAAGCTTCACAGCTGACAGCATACTTGAAGTCACGCCGGCGAGATTTGTGAGGTTTGAGTTTACCACTAAATTTCCTATAATTGAAGGCGGCACAAACCCTATGACACTTAGATTTGAGTTATACGGAGAAAACGCGGTCTGATTCTGTACAAGAGAAGTTGGAACGAGGATATATTCGGAGAAGGTATTGTTATTCAGCTGCTTTGGTATGAATAGAAATATGGACGCGACGAATGCCACAGCTACGAATATTGCCACAAATTGCTTCAATCTTCTATTGACCATAGATTCAAACTGCTCTCTCGCCTTACCTTATCAGAAGGTACCCTATGAGCGCAACAGCCAGTATTACAAACAGGCCTATAAGCAAAGCCGGCGGGACAAAAATTATAAAGAAAAGGAGTATCGCCGCTATTATTACGCCGTATACGACGCGCATATAGTCCTTCGACTTTGAGTAATGAGAAGCGTATCCAAGAGATAGGAAGAAGAACGCGGCTATTAATGATATTGCGCTCAGGGCGATTATGCCGATGTAAAGAAGGGGCGATGTCAAAGATGAGACTGCAAGGGTGGTTATAAGGACCATGGGCAGAGCTGCCGTCAATATCAATTTATAGTTTTCACTCTTGGCAACATAAGATGGCACTATCCCATCCAATGACATGTCATGCAGTACTTTGTTCCCGGCATTCATGACTGCAAATGCTATCGTTAGTATTACTATGAAAGCCAACCCGGTGATTATGAAATATCCTACGCCGCTGCTAGTGAAAAGGATAGCTGATATATTTGAGGTCAGAAGAGATGATATGCTGGGGATACCGCTGATTATCGGTATGCTTGGACCTAAAAGATAGATAAGGACCTGTATCAATCCGAAAACCAATATAAGGGACGTTATCGAGTATACCAATGCCCTAGCCACCTTTGATTTATCCTCGCCTTTATAAACAGTTGCAATGCTTTCAAACCCTCCATACATCCACACAAACAAAACCAACAGAAGAACCATTGTACTTATAGATGAAACTGGCAGGTAGGATGGAAGAGAGTTAACAGTGTACGCTTTAACGCCTGTCGCTGAGATTGCGGCCACCGCTATGGCCACAAGCAGAACTAAAAATAGTATCTTAAGGGCGCCCACGAAGTTCAGAACCCTTCTCTCTCTCTTGTAGTATAGGGTTATCCACATTATAACAAAAATGATGTCTACGATAAGTGTAGACAATAGAATGTTAACACCCATCGACGCAAGCACATCAATTGAAGCTATGCCCGCAGCTATCGTTGTGATTAGCAATGAAATCAAGAACAGAAAACCAAATATGAAAGAATATTCCTTTCCCACTGTATGCTTCAAGAAAGTGTAAGGGTCCTTGTTGTGTGATAATGAGATATCATATATCAGAACGCCTAGCATAAGCGCGATGAAACCGGCCGCTACGATAAGGTAGATAGACAATGAACTGTATAACATTAGAGCGACTATCGGAAGAACTAGGATACCAAGACCTATCATTGCCGCCAGGCCGTGCAGATATAGCTCCGGGACGGAATGCTCATAGACTTTCTGCGTTCTGATTTGCCCTTTGGCAGCCTTCGAACGAACTATAGATCTCCTTCCTCTCTTTCCTCTCTGCATTTCAAATCATAGCAATTCTCTATATAAAAATGTTACTCAGCTAGATCTGATACCCCCCTCTGTGATTCTTTCAAGTTTTTTCTCGATTTAAATGACAGATTATTCATCACTTTTTTATAGACGCCTGGAAACTTCAAGCTCACAAGATTTAAAAGGCACCGGTGAGTAGTTTAACAGATATGGTGACCGTCACTGATCCCGCACTGCTTGCTATAGCAGCTGCTATTGTCATGGCAGGGGGCCTTATAGGTACTGGCTTGGCACAGCAAGGTATAGGCGCCGCCGGTATGGGAATAATAGCTGAGAAGCCGGAAAAATTCGGGCAGGTACTATTCTTCTTTGTAATACCCGAAACGCTGTGGATCATAGGCTTTGTGCTTGGGCTG
>JBMFTM010000040.1:0-3548 GCA_049967035.1 Candidatus Acidifodinimicrobium sp. | reverse complement strand
ACTCGCTCTACGGCGGAGATGTAGCTAAGCTCATCTTTTCGCTGGCTAGGGAGATCAGGACAAGGGCAAGGACGAGAGTAAAAGATCTCTCCCAGTTATCCTACATAGCCCCAGATCCTGACGCGCCAAAAAGGTCGACCATGAAGACCTTAACGCTTTACCTGAGGTGGATGGCCAGGAAGGAGTACCCTGACCTCGGGCTGTGGGACTTCGTGGACGCCTCTCAGCTCTATCCCTCCATTGGGCGCGGAACCGCCAGGACGATAAACAGGGTGTTCGAGGGGAGAGACGAGGGAAGGCTTAGGACGAAGTCGCCCGGATGGAAGGACGTCGAGGAAGCCAGGAAGATCATGAGGGAGATAAACCCGGATGATCCCGCCAAGTACGACTACGTCTTCTCCCGTCCCTCCATGATGGGGTACTGCAGCCTTGAATTTGAGGAAAGGAAGTGCGAGGTTTGCCCGCTGAGCAGCGCTTGCAGGGCATCGAACCTTCCGCACCCCCACGGGCAGCACCTTAGATCTAAAGACGAGGATAAGATCTTTGAGAGGTTTAAGGAGAAGATAAGGCCTTACGTCAATGACGTTGACATCGATATAATTGAGGAGTTTCCTCTGAACGGCTATTCGGCCGACGCTGTGATAAGGTTCAAGAATGGTGAGCGTGCGGTCGTTGAGGTAGAACGGGAGCTAAACCACATGGCGGTAGGACAGGTCGTGGACTACCAGGTGAAGTACGAGAGCAGATACGGCGAGGAGGCTAAAGCAATCGTAGTGGTGGAAAGGGCGCGTGACGAGAAGCTAATTGAGCTTTTGAAAACCGAGCGCGGGATAGAGGTTATCGTAGTACGAGCTAGTCACTATCTTGGCGCTATTCTAAATGTACTTTGTTTTTCTTAGCCCCAGTTTTCCTTAGGACGATTTTTCGAAAGGTAATAACAAAACGCGATAGGATGATCTACTAGCTCATTACTCCAGATGCTGACCGAGCTAGCGCATTTTATTTGTTTCGAATACTAACTCTGAACTGCGAGGTAAACATCCTTTCGCTTTCAATGAGAGGCTTTCCATGATTGGCTCCAATTAGCGCGCCGAGTTTTTGGCCTTAAGGGCAAAGTGTGTTCTCGAAAGAATAAGATGTTTCCACTCCCTTGGCATGAAAATCAAATTATAATTTAAATGCTAAATCTTTATTTGGATGAATTTTTATCACTTTCCTATCAATTTATATAATCTCATCCTCCAATGAATTATAACGCTTGCGCTTCAATTGGTACCTATGGACTAATTATTTGATTATTATTGCTAGGCTAATCTCGGACCACTATAAATTGAGTAGCGAAATTCTTGGCAAAGCAAAAAGGAATTGCACGAAAGTGTAGGCATAAAGTTAATGATCTCAGTTATGGGATGGATTAGAGCGACTCTCCGGAGAGGATTTTGATTTTTGCCAGCTTGCGGGTGAAATGCAAATGCACAAGCCGTAACAGAATTTAACTTTATTCCCAATTGATGATTATTTGCCGTCGTGCATCGCAGGATTCGGCTCATTAATTTATCAGTGATCCACTTATATATAGCCTGCATCTCCATGAGGTCTTTCTTGTTCTTATTCTTTATCTCTTCCAGCAGTCTTTCATGTTCTTCTGTTCCTTTGGGCGTTGCCACATACTTGTCGACCAACTGTGTTATGTCGATTTCGTTTTTACAGGCGTCTCCGAACTCTTGAGGAAGTAACAGCTCCGCTATGGCACAAAGCCTTTTGTTGCTAGTTTTGAGTGCGTAGCCCCTACTAAACAGCTGCAACATATCTGCTTGGGTTGAAGCGAATTGTTGTGCGTAGTCCCTAAGATTCGCCTCATCCAGAATCTGTTCAATGTATCCCTTATCCGTTGTACCGTATGACACGAACTTGCACCCACTATCCAAGGCGACCTTAACATGCTGAACAACCATATGATCTCCAGCCAAGTACTGCGTCACCACCCCTTCGCTTAAGAACCCAAACAGTATCGGATTCTCCGCGTCAAGGTATTCTATATCGTAAAAGATTATCTTATCATGGCGCAACTTTGAAAGCATTGATTGGTTGATGTAGGTAAAGCCATTTTCTTCTGCCCATTTCCGAGCTGCTTGTTGAAATACAACCTTTGAGAGACCGTTCCTTATGCCAAGCTGTATCTGCATGAGGGTTTCTAAGTCAAGCTCGGAAGGTTTCCTAATTCCGCTCTTTCTTATGGCATCGATGTTTGATATGCTGAAGCCGTACTCGCGTAGCCCGCTTAACGATTTCATAGATGTTATGAAGTTTTTGCCATATTTTTCGATACCACACTTTAGGATCTCATATTCATGGTCCTTCAACTTCCAGCCATAATAGCGGCCGAATTGGACGTAAACAGGATCTTTGCGTAAACTAAAATTGATTCTAGCGTCGAGCGCCTTTCCTAAGTCAGCAAAAGCCTTGTCCTTGTCCGCTTCGCCATCCACAACAAACCTGCCATCTCTGCAACTAAAGATGCACCGCCACTTTTTCGCCCCTAAGATAACCGAGTATATGTTCGCTTGAATCATCTTGGCAAGATCTGCTCTTTCCTTGCGCAGAGCTTCGTATTTTTTATCGCTTTGTCTGACTTCTATAATGCTTCCATCATCGGATACCCCATCTGTGATTCCTACTAGTATGGCCAAGACCTTAGGCTTGAGCCCGAGAGTGCGCGAAGAAAATGCTGCGGCAAATGAAACGAAGGGCATGCCAGAGGTCTCCTTGCTTTCTTCTCTCTTCCACTTTGGAACAATACCCAGTGGTTCTTGCTCAATGCCAGAAGTTATGCCGAATACGTTATCGCTTGGATTCAAGTTATTTAAGTTAGAGTTACGATTTGAGAAAACCAATTCACCCGCTAGATTAAGATAACCTTCTTCTGTATGTAACTGAGAAAGCGTTGCTTGCCTTGGTTCATAGGAAAAATAGCCAACGTCAGCAGTTCCAATGAAAACAAAGGGCAGTTTTCTATTTATGGGTTCTTTGTAAAGCTCTTCGTCGAGTTGGTGGTTCAAAAATTCTGCATATATTCTTTGTACGATCCTTTGCAACGTGGGTTTGTATGAAGCAGCTTTACCGCTTGTAAAATTCTCTAGATAGGCTTTTTCCTGCTTTGAGAGAGGCTCCACGCTTAACGTTTCTACAACCATCCCTTCATGCGTTCTTCTTATTATTGAAAAACGCAGCGTTTTTTCGCGAGCCATTATCTTAATCAGACGCAAACTAGCGTAGGCTAAAAAAATTATTGACAGGCCTTTGAGGCTTATCTCTAGGGAGTCACATTGAAAGTACTTTCCGTTATAACAAAGTTATTTTATCAGGGCGAAGCTGAGAGAGATGGAGCCCCATCAGCTGCTATCGGTGTTTACTTCGGGAAGCTTTTAGCCGAAATAGCCGTTAAAAGAGGCGTAGCGTGCAATAAAAATTTACATTAACCCTGTAATTCACCATACTTTTCGATTTTTGACCTGAAGTACTTCTCCGTTCCCCCGTCCATGAAGTAC
>JBMFTM010000039.1:0-3582 GCA_049967035.1 Candidatus Acidifodinimicrobium sp. | reverse complement strand
GGGGCTTAAGAAAACTAAGAATGGGCCCAGAGAGATTCGAACTCCCGAACTTCTCCATGTGAAGGAGACGTCATAGCCACTAGACCATGGGCCCACACATTAGATAATTATTCCTTTGATTTTTAAACACTACATACTATTTTAAGGCGCCGAAGAGATGCTTGGACCGCCGGAGATTACACTTGAATTTAATATACTACCCATGAATTCTCTTGCACCAAGAAATACAAACAATCCTATCAAAATATACACCGGCACGTATTTCAAGCCTGACAGCACCTTACCCTCATTCAGCTCTCCCCCAAGAATACTGCTCGCGGTGGCGGTTATAATCACGTTTAGGAGTGCGATGAAGAACACTACATTGGCTGGTATATGTGGCAGGGAGAATGATGCAAAAATGCCCAGCCCTGTAGTGGGGGTTGAAGTGGAGGATGTGCTTATCGTAGAGCCTATCGTGTTCATTATGTCTATGAGCATAGAAGAAACCCCATAGAGTAGGGGGCCCGCTATGACGGAAGCTATGAAGATAAACAATGAGTAACTCCTCACTTGAGCGCGCATTGAAGCCCTGAGAGCCTCATTTTGCATGATGTTGTTTGCCAGGTTCTCCAAGACTAGATCAAGCTCTCCTCCTGCTCTTAAAGAATCACCTATTATTTTTATCGCTGACCTGAAGAAAGTTGAGCTGGTCTTGTCAGCCATCTCAATCAATGCGCTTTTGAAGTCTTTCCCACCTTGAACTTCGATTGCAGCCTCTTTAAGGAGCACATTTAGCTTTCCAAAGGCTGGCTTTATCGTCGCAAGGAAAGAATTCTCCGGCACCATTCCCGCTCTTAGATTGGCAGCCATAAGCATCAGCATGTCCGGGAGGAACTTCTCTATCTCCGAGGAGACCCTGTCAGCAAGGATGGTGAGCATGGACTCCGTTAGCACCAGCACCAACAGCACTAAGCCCGCAAACGCAAGGATAGAAAAAAAGATAGAGCCTGTGTACTCAAATATGAAAACGCCGCCGGCTATGCCGATTAAGATGGAGATGATCACGAGTATTCCGAAGAATGAGGCAGGGTCCATTTGGGTTATCTGCGCCCATATCAACCTTCTTATAAAAGCCACCCTAAATCGCAAGGGTATTAGGCTCCCGATAGCGCTCAGAAATCTATAGTTTTTAGCCTTCATATCACACGCCCACCGCTGGCCTCCTGCTCTTAACTAAACCTATAAACAACACCTCAAACATTATCAGCAGAGCAGGTATAAAGTATATAAGGAGAGTGACATTGATCCTAGCCATTGAACCGAGAATCAGGAAAACTGACATTCCAAGACTTGGCACTACAACCGCTATGAGCATGTACCCCATGGAGAGCGGTGTTAACTCACCAGCATAAGCCTGCATATCGGACTGTTGCTTCTTAACAAGCATGTCATTTATGACATCCAGCGTAGCAGCTAGATCGGAACCGGATCTCATTGCATTGAGCATTATGTCTATGGTCCTCTTGAAGGATTGAGAAGGGACCCTTCTTGAAAGATTATCTAATGCAATGTCCTGAGATATGCCGGACTCGATCTCCTCTGCGGCTATCTTAAACTCGCTAGACACCAGTCCGTAGTCGCCCATAGCTATATCAAGGAGCGCGTTAAATATTGGAACACCAGATTTGAGCTTTATCATTAGCTCCCTTGTTGCGAATATCAACTGCGTCTCTATGAGTGACCTGCGCCTACCAGCTTCGAGCTTCGGATAGCCCAAAAAATAGATAAAATAGAAGAACGGAACAACTATGGCGGACAGCGCCAGCATGTATACGGTCTGAACGCTTAATATCCCGTTCTTATAGGCCAAGAAGCCCACCAATCCAAACACGGAGACAAGAAGTATAAGCAGGACGACAAACATCAACAGCGCAACGGATATGAAGTCTATCGGGGCAAGGTTTATCATCCCCGCCTCAAGGAGATTCCTCTTTAGATTAGGCATCTTATTGGAGACAACTGCTGCCGGCTTTCTGAAGATCCTAGCTAAAAAGAAAGCCCTCTCCTGGCTAAATAGAAGTATTGGTATCCTATATCTCATTGACAGCCTCCGATCTTGGGATCACCATCATGTGCTCCCCCGCCTCTTTATGTTCAATCGCTCTTTTCATAGTTCCACATTGCATATTCCTAAAATATCCACACATCAATAGCCTTCAAGCACTTCCGGTGGTTTATCCGCGTCCACTACCTCCAACAAGTCTGCCTTGTTTGTGTAATACAGGCTGCTTATCTTGCCTATCTTCTCTATGCTTGGTATGTTATACTTCAACATCCACCTTATGATCTTTCTTTTCTCTCCTATGTCGGCTTCTATTTCATTGGTTGAAAGGCCAGAGTATAGCTCTAGCTTTGTCTGTATCTTCAAAGAAGGTGATACAGACCTTTGAATCGTATCGTCTCTTGCACGCCATTCAAAAAGGTTGTTCACCTTAAGTACAGTCTGCCCTGCGACAGTTGTCTCCTGTATCTCTGCCAGCTCCAGAACTCGCCTTATCCCGAGCCTCCTCTGCCTGAACATGCTGAGTATTATATCCATAGCCGAAACCTCTATATCTGGAAGATTTATCGGCTCTGACAGAAGCCTCTTAACAACCTGCTGAGCTGTCTCTGCGTGAATGGTTGCATAAACTGAGTGACCTGTCATCAAAGCCTCAAAAAGCGTCTGGGCCTCCTCCTTCCTTCTTATCTCCCCCACAACCAGCCTATCTGGCCTCATCCTCAGCGAGTTTACTAGAAGGTCAAGCATCGTAATCTCTCCCTTCCCTTCAGCATTTGGAAGCCTAGTGAGAAGTGGGACCCAGTGCATGAACTTCGGGAGTATAAGCTCACTCGTATCCTCTATTGTTATTATTCTCTGGGCTGGGGGTATGAATGGTATCAATACGTTTAGCATGCTTGTCTTACCGGATGCTGTGCCTCCTGCTATTATCATGGACAGTTCATACTGCATAGCCTGCCATATGTAGGCGGCAAGCTCATCCGTCATTGTCTTATTCTTCAGGAAATCTATCAAAGTCCAAGGCTCCTCCCTAAACTTCCTTATGTCTATGGTGTTTCCTTTCTGAGATATAGGGGCTAACGTCGCATTCACCCTGTCACCATTCGCAAGCTGTGCATCGAGCAGCGGATTAAGCAGTGTTATCTGCTTGCCCACCTTCCTTGCAATCTGCTGCGCATAATTCTCTATCTTTCCCTCGGTCCCTATTCTCTGATTCGTCTGAAGCCATCCAAAATTCCTATGATAAACCAGAACATTCGTTTTTGAATTATTCACGACTATCTCTTCAAGGTTGGGATCGACGTCCAAAACTTCGAGTATGCCCAATCCAAACATGTCATGCAGCAACGTAGCTGCGTAGCCCCTATACTCCTGCTCGCTCAAAGAAGGCAGCAGCTTTTTCATCTTCTCCTCCACCATCTGTATGAACTCGACTTTAAGGGAAGGGTTCAATTCGGTTGATAGGGCTTGTATCTTGTCTGGCACCTCCCTTATCAGCTGTGCTCTTATCTCCTTTAGAATTATGTCCATTGATTCAT
>JBMFTM010000038.1:0-3715 GCA_049967035.1 Candidatus Acidifodinimicrobium sp. | reverse complement strand
GCTAACTCCTGATTACCAACTTGCTGAAGCTGAGCACTTAGATCAGAAAGTCCATTTATAAACGCTGATCCTAGGGGCTGACCCTCCGGCCCCACGAAAAACTTACCAGACGCGCCTGCGTTAACCGAAGGCTGCAACGATGTGGTTTGGGGAATCACGTTGAAAATATGAAAGACAAATACTAGCAGAATAAGGGCCACAATTATAACTGCCGCGAAACCAACATACATCAATACATTTTTATTTATAGTTATTTCTTTGTTCAGATTTACGCTTCCCCCGACCCGGTGTTCCTCATTCGCGGGGGGTACGCCTTGAAGCTCTCTCTTAAGTCTCTCATTCTCTTCCTTTAGTCTCTGGAGCTCTTTCAACTTTTCATTTTCCTCTCTAAGCTTCTCTAGCTCATCTCTTTTTTCTTCATTAGAATGCTCAGCTATCTTTTTCTCTTCTTCTATTTTTTTATTTGAAATACCTGAATCCATAAGTTTGTATTTACAATATGAAAATGTTCTCATTTAAATACTTGAATACACAGCAACTAAAAAGATAGCGGAGATAGGATTTGAACCTATGACCTCTGGGTTATGAGCCCAGCGAGCACTCCTGGCTGCTCTACTCCGCTTCAACAATCTAATAGAAAGTTGTACTTTAATATACTTTATTCCTTCCCAGTTTCATTCATTTTTGTACTTTATTGGGAGCTCATGCCTCTCATCTTTCTCATCGTAGAAGTATATCCTCCCCTCTTCTTCACTCTGCGTTTTCATGTGGCTGCCGTCGCAGAATGGCTTGTGATTAGACAATCCGCACGCACATAGATGAATCGATAAGTTCTTAACCTTCTCATCTGTTATTATGCTCTTGAAAGCATCTATATCTCCAAGCTTAATAGCGTATGGTTTCTTCGCATCATGTCTAACTAATCTTGCCATATTTTCCTCCTAAAATTTCGCGGTCTCGACGCTCGATTTTCCTGCGTATTTACCTTTGTATGGATTCTCGACTGGTGATACAGTCTTCGCAAACACAACATGTAAAAATCTATCTCCAGCATGCAACTTTATAGGGAACTCCGAACCTATCAACTCTATTGTGAGCTTACCCGAGAACCCTGCATCGACAATGGTAGGTGGTATGATTATTCCAATCCTGGCATATGATGACCTCAAATTCACAAAGCCTATCAGATTACTAGAAAGTGAGATGTCCTCCTCCGTCACAGTTAATATCCTCTCATTTGGCTCTATAATGAATTCGCTCGTCTCCTCCTTTGAGAATTCGCCGATCTTTGATTTTGAATCGTAGACATCCCCCTTGAAGTTTCTAAGTCTTATGAAATCCCTTCCTAACCTCAAATCAACCCCATTCTCTCTTATCGTATCGTCATGAAGCGGATTGATTTTTATCTCCCCCTTCTGTAGAGCGTCTTTTATGTCTTTGTCTCCGAGTATCATATCCTTCTTTGATTCCAATCATATAAAAATCTTTTGAAATTCGCATAAAATGCGAAGATTTTACATTTATAAATGATCACATACAAAGTTTAAAGATGCAGATGATAATTGCTGAGAAGAGCACAGCAGCTGAGACAATAGCTAAAAATCTTAGTGAATCAAGATTGACATCAAAAGATTATGGGCTGGTTAAAATTTGGATCACAAAGATAAATGGCGAAGAATCCGTTGTTATACCACTTAAAGGTCATATAAAAGAAGTAAAGTACCCCAAGAAATACAAGAGTTGGAACTATGAAACTCTTAATGAGATGGTGGATGCGAAGCTAGAATACACGGATTCCGCTATAGAGAATATAGATGTCCTCAAGGAGTATGCAAAGAAAGCGGAAAAGGTCATAATAGCAACAGATTACGACACGGAGGGTGAATCCATTGGATTCGAGGCTATAGATGTGGTCAAATCTGTGAACAGCAAGATAAAGGTATACCGTGCTATATTCTCCTCCCTTACAAAAACAGAGCTATCAGAAGCTTTCTCAAATTTGAAGCAGCCTGATAAAAACCTTGCAGACAGCGCAGATGCCAGAAGAGAGGTTGATTTAATTTTGGGCGCAGTGCTCACAAGATTCATATCCTTATCCGCTAAGAGGCTTGGGAATGCATATCTATCCGTAGGCAGGGTTCAGACCCCTACTCTCACTTTTATAGTCGACAGGGAACAGGAGCGCAGAGACTTCAAGCCCCAAAAATTCTGGAGCTTTACAGCAAAATTGGAAGTAAACGGCGCGGAGCTTATAGCTAATTACAAAGAGGAAAAGATATTCGAAGAGAAAGAAGCCGAGAAGTTAAGGAAGATTAAAAATACAAAGCAAGCAAAGATTATATCTATAAGTGAAAAAATGAGGACTGTGCTGCCGCCAAAGCCTTTTGATACCACAACATTTCTTAGGAGTGCAGCGGCTATAGGGTTTTCAGTGCCGAACGCCATGCGGATAGTGCAGGGACTCTACATGAAGGGATATGTATCTTACCCCCGTACTGACAACCAAAGCTATCCTCCAACTCTTAATCTGAAGGAGATATTAAACGAACTTAGTGCAGATAGAAAATACAAGGGATTTATAGATAAGATATTGAGCTCTGAGCTGCATCCCACCTCTGGAAAAAGCGCAAAGGACCACCCGCCTATACATCCTGTTAAGCTGCCGGATCAGAAGCTTACCGCACAGGATCTGAAGATATTCGATCTGATAAGCAGAAGGTTTCTAGCCACGCTATCCGATCCTTCAAAGGAAGAATCAATACTCATAACTTTGGATATAGGCGGCAAAGAGTTTGAACTGCATGGTTCAAAGATCATAGAGCCGGGCTGGAGATCAGTCTATATTTACTCAAAATATGAGGAGAATATATTGCCCCCCGAGCTTAAAGAGGGGCAGATATTGAAAGTTAAATCCATAGACGAAGTTGAAGATCAGACCTCCCCTCCTTCAAGATATTCACAAGGGGGGATGATAAAATTGATGGAGGAGTACAGACTTGGCACAAAATCAACAAGGCCGGACATATTATCAAAGCTTATGCTTAGAAGGTATATCTCCGCAAGCAAGACTCTAATTCCAAGCGAAGTCGCATTTGCCGTCACGCAAAGTCTGAAAAAAATCTCTCCTGAACTGACCGGGCCCAAGTTGACTGCGAATTTAGAAGAAGACATGAACAAGATAGCAGAGGCAGAAAAAAAGAAAGACGAAGTTGTAAACGAAGCGAGGAAAGATGTACATGAGATACTGAATGATCTTGAGAAAAAGAAAAAGGAGGTAGGCGAACTGATGCACCAGGCCCTACTCAAGCAGTATGTTTTTGGAAAATGTCCTCTATGCGGGCATGATCTTAAGATGATAATCTCAAAGAGGACCCATAAAAGATTCGTCGGATGCTCTAATTATCCTAACTGTCATTTTGGGATGCCGCTGCCTCAATCTGGATACATCTTCATATCGCCGCAAACTTGCCCTAAATGCGGTTTGCACGAGATCGAGTGGAGGGGGAAGGAGAGCAAGAGAACTTACATATTTTGTGTTAATCCTGCCTGCCATGATAAAGATAAAACGAAGAAGGCTAGCCCAGTGAAAGCCAAAGAAACAAAGAATAAGTAGTTATATTTCTATATCCAAATTACTTTATGTGTTTGGTGCCCCGATAGTCTAGAGGCCAAGGACACCGGCCTTTCGAGCCGGTGACCCGGGTTCAAATCCCGG
>JBMFTM010000037.1:0-4000 GCA_049967035.1 Candidatus Acidifodinimicrobium sp. | reverse complement strand
GTGGTTGAACCCACAGACCTGAAGTACCCGTCGCTCCAGAAAGAGTCCCCCCATAACTTGCCCTTCACATTATACCACAGTTCTACCCTTATCTTCCTTGAGCTTGCGCCCTTGAACATCTGGGCCATGTATGGAACGGAGTATTTCCTGCATCCACTGACAAACAGGTGCACATGGTCAGGCCCGAACTCGCACGCTTCCATTTTCACCCCAAGCTTGTAACATGTTTCAGCGAAGCTCTCCATACACGCTAACCTTTCCGTCCACGAACACGTCCCTTCTGTACTTTGGCGTAAATACGAAATGGAAGTTCGATTCACCAATGCCCGCACTAACCAATTCTCTTCACCCCTTTGGCCAAAGGGCCCCAGCATGGACCTCGTTATAACAGCTGTTTTTCTGCCTTATGTTGTTTCCTTGAAACTATCGGCTTTAGCCGATAGCTTGCTTTCATATCAGTCAACAAATTATTATAATTTAGTTCAATATTGCACGACTCCTCTGGCTCCTCTGGCCCGCGTTCAGGAACGAATTTCTCAAAAAGCTCATCCTTTATTTTGTTAAAATTTTGATAAGCCCAAATTTTTAATGCTTCGTCCCCTACTTCTTTTACCATATATATATTTTTAAGAATATATAAAGTTTACAAAGCGCCCTGTTGAATAATTTTAATCATTAATGTTTTTATGTGGCTTTCTATCATCTTTATAGATTATTCTTTGGATCGTTGACGTTTTATCGTAAGCTTATAGCTTCTGTATAACTCACTGTTAAGGGATTTTTTGTAGAAAACGGAGCATGACGACGTATAAGATGAAAATGAGACCGATTATCGTTGCCACACGTGAACAGAAGCCAACAAATTGATTTAAAAATAGTCTAATATATCATCTTTCAAGTCTCTTATTTTTCCATTTATAAAACGCTCGAACCTATGCCGATTTATAACCAATACATATGGAGGGTTTTCGAAAAACTTGCTTGTAGCCCCCTCTTCATGTGATTCATTTGTTACCTTTTTAATAAATTCCAACACCTTATCTTTATCAAGGTTTTTAGCATATTCGTCTAAAAGCCCTTCCAGGCTCTTTTGTTTTTTAGGCAGCTCTGACAAGATTTTAATAGATGCGGCCTTCTCCAAAAACTCGCCATACAATACCGCTTCTGCTTCTTTAAAAGACTTTTGCCAAACCGAAACTACAAGCTCAGGCAGCATAGCTATTTCTGTATCGATTGTCCTTTCTTGATAATCAAAGACCATTATATCATATGCAAAGTCAAGCTTCTTAAATTCACGTAAAAAATAATTCAACTGGGTTTGAATTGTTTTGCTTTCTAGTATCAGATTTATAAGTATAGGTAGTTCCGAGGGCATTTGGCTTACACATTCAGCAAACAAATTAGGGTTGTTCAATATATGGTCGACAGCTGCAAGGAAAGCAGGTATGACATTTCTATCTTTTATTATTCTATCAATTTCCTGGTTGTTTTTTGCAACCAAGTAACTAGATATTTGCTGCGCTAGTCTTGTTCCATCTTCCGTTAAAGTTATGGTATAATATCGCCGCTCGTAAAGCCTGCCTATGCTTTCACTTTCTTTTGCCAATCCAAGCTGTTTTAAAACTTCTACTGCTTCTTTTGGTTCTAGATGTTTCTTAATTAACTTTTCAGAATAGGATTGGTGTGCTTCCAATACAGGTAAATTTTTTCCTTTTCCATAAGCTACATAGGCCTTCAGCAACAGGTCTTGAACTTCTTCTAAATGGGGCAAAAGCCCTAGCGGTTCTATCATATTTTTTAGACTACCTAACGGATTTACCGCTTTTTTACTTTCTACTGTAATTTCAGCCTCTGTTTTGCATTCATCAATGTTTAGCAAAATCTTTAATTTTCTAATAGCAACTCTGATAAAACCTATATCATCACTTGTAATACCATTCCTAAAATGCATTGTGTGGTCTCTTATATCTTTTATATTTTTTAAAAGCGCTAATATCTCAGATTTTTCTTCTGCATTATGAGTAAATATCTTATCGAATTTATCAAAGATCCTTATGTAATCGGAAAAATCCATATATTCAATCAGCTCTTTATTTTCTTTAGCTAATTTATCCTTTTCAGCCCTGCTTTCCCACTCCTTATATTCATTCGGCAATACGTTTTTTAGTTGTTCGAGCCAACCTTTCCCCCAACTTTGCTGCAGCTTACATTTGATAAAACTTCTTAATTCGCTCTCAAAATTTCTTATCTCGTTGTATAATGCAATGTAGTCTGTAGAACTAGCCTCAGGCAATTCTAAACCTTAATTTAACTATCTATTTTAAAAATCTTTAATTTCTATGATTTGCCAAAATTCACTTTTCAATCAAATCTTATCTGCTTTTATAGTTCTATGCAAAGCTTATTTTGTGCTGTTGTGAAATAAGATCTATGGACGAGCTTTACAGCTTCATTGCCAAGCTTCCAAAGGCAGAACTCCACCTTCACCTCGGAGGAACCCTTGAGGCCGAGATGATGCTTGAGAAGGCTAAAAAACATGAGATAAAGCTTCCGTACAAAAGCACAGAAAACACAAGAAACGCATACAGGTTTAAGGACCTCCAGTCCTTTCTAAACCTCTACGATGTTGGTGTTAGCGTTCTTCTGGATGAGCAGGACTTCTTTGACCTTGCTTAAGCTTATTTTAGAAAGGCCGCTTCTCAGAACGTCAAGAGAGCCGAAGTGTTCTTTGACCCCCAGATACACGCAAAAAACGGGGTTGACTTAAGCACCCTCATAAGAGGTTTGAAGAGAGCTTCTGACAGAGCCAGAGAAGATCTTGACCTTTCTGTCGGCCTGATAATGTGCTTCATAAGAAGCATGAGCCAGGGATCGGCTCAAGAAACGCTGAAGCAAGCGCTTCAGTACAGGAGCTGGATAACGGGGTTCTGTTTGGCCGGAAAGGAGCTTGGAAACCGGCCATCAAAGTTTACGAAAGTTTTCAGCAGGGCAAGGGATGAAGGTTTTTATGCGGCCATCCACGCAGGAGAGGAGGCTTCTGCTGAATACATCTGGGAAGCGCTGAAAGCACTGAAGGCAGACAGGGTCGATCATGGATACCATATGTTCGAAGATGCGGATCTCGTCAGCTATATAAAAAACAACAGAATTCCTGTAACCATGTGCCCTCTGGCCAGCGTTGGGGTTGGGTACTTCGGGGGCATCAAAGGGGTCCCCGTAAAGAGAGCCCTTGATTCCGGGCTCGTCGTATCGGTTCACTCGGACGACCCGGCTTACTTTGGGGGCTACATAAACGATAACTACTATGCTGTAGCTAAATCTCAAAAACTGAGCCCTGAGCAGATCACGGCTCTTGCCAGGAACTCTTTTGAATCTTCTTTTCTTGACGAAAAAGAAAAGGCTGAACTCATAAATAAGTTGAACCTCTCTTAAACCTTGACGCATACAATCATTAACGACGCGCTCATTCTGAACACAACGTACAGCCGATCTTTAACGCATTTCTGAAAATTTTATCTTTCTTAAAACCCCCTTTGATGACTAGACATTTAATTTCAATGATTACGTTGAGAGTAAAAGGGTCAAAATGATCATAACAAGGCAACTGCCAGAAAAGAATGAGAGATTTATGAAGACGGTTCATTCAAGAGAAAGGTCGATTATAAGGATGCTATGCTCTTGACATTATTCTAATCGCGCTCAGGAGTGCCATTTCTCTTTTGGTAACGCTTACAATGATATACCACGTACTGTGTACCAGGGCAGGAGTGGAAGAGCGGCTCCTCACGGAGGAGCTCGGCGACGAATACAGGGCTTACCCGGGTGAAATGGAGGTTCATACAGTTTCTGTCGTGATACGGTTTTGTTGTAGCCGGCTACCATCACAAAGGTACAGGTGCAGGCCTGGAATGATCGGGAAGTGATCCTTATCCGCCAAACACCCCTGAACGGGGCGAAAAATTAATTAACTACAATATTATAATTTATCACTATCTGGTGG
>JBMFTM010000036.1:0-4036 GCA_049967035.1 Candidatus Acidifodinimicrobium sp. | reverse complement strand
CCAAGATTGTAAAGCTGCAATCCATCGCTTGAGTTCATAGATATTATCTCCACATCAGCACCTTTTTCATTCCCTTTGTAGTACAGGTCATTTTTCTTTTGCTCATCAAGACCTTCCGATATCAGCAGCGTATCTACATTGTCAGCTTCTAGTTCCCCTAGTGTTTCAGCCTCTCCATAAACTGACAGTCTGTCGTTTCTAGCTATGCTTCCTAATAGCTTTTGCACATACTCCCTCTCCTCCAGGCGCCTTACATTAACAAGTATATCCTTGCTTTTGTCTATAAGCTCATCCAACCCAGTTTGATCTGCGTCTCCGACGTTTCTTATTCCAAGGACTTTGAAAGTTGATGGGAGAAACCCTCCGTCTATGAAATTGTCCTTAGCCGGCCCTGGCCCGCCAACTATTATGCCTATTATTCCCTTATCAGACAGTAAATCTTTCGCAGTCTCGCCTATTTCTTTGTAAAAATCCCTTATGAGTCCCTCTCTCTCCCTGGTGAAACGCATCGCAGATTGACCACCCTTTGAAAATTTTCCAGGCACTAGAGACTTTATATGTTTTAGCACGCTTACGTTGCTTCCGTCTAATAAGCCTATGGTAGCCTCTCGGTTGTCCATGACAAGAAGCCCATAAACGTTCGTTTTATTGAACATCTGTTTGAGCGGCTGCGTTACGAACTGCTGGTCGCACCTATATATTCTAATATCTGACCTTTCAGGAGGCTCTAGACTCCACAGTCTTATGTCAGGTTCGCCTTCCTTATCTGAGACGTTCCCGCAGAATACTACTAATCCATTCGGCGGAGTCTGCCCAACAAGTTTGAGTTCATTTATTACCTTATCAAGCGCAGTTATCACATTTTTTCTGTTGTTTCTGTCCTTTATGTTTGAGGCTGTGTTCCTTTCTTCGGCAAGATGGTTTCTTATTATGTCTAGGCTGAAACCAGCCGGTATATAGACACTTATCAATTCAGTATGTCTTCCCTTTATGCCCTCGAGGTACTTCAATATGTTCAATGCCTCGTACTCTTTTTTGTCCATTTCTCCTCAGACTTCAATTGTTTTATTGCGGTTCACCTCTATCAAACTATATTTTTATTGCTTATTATATTTTCATTTCTGTCTTTTCTTGATAATTATTAATAGGTTAAAAGTTTTCATATAGAGAATGGCAGGCGCGGATTCAATAAAGGTAGGAGACGTGTATATATGCAAAGTCAAGAGACTACTTCAGCATGGCGTTATAGTAGAGGTCGATGATACCGGCAAGGAGGGTTTCATACATATCTCTGAATTAAGTAATCGGTGGGTAAGTAACGTTAAAGACGCTGTAAGAGAGAACAGTTTGGTAGTGTGTAAGGTCATAGAATCTACCCCCCAATCATTATCGCTGTCTATAAAGAGGGTAGGGGACAATGAGAAAAGGCAGACATTGAAAGAGTGGTCAGTTAACAACAGACTGCAGAGACTTATTGAAAAGTACGACAAATCCCCGCAGACGACTATAGATGAGATAAAGAAAGCATATGGAACGCTGTATGAATTTTATTCTGAGCTGCTTGATGGTGATGCTACTGTATTGGATGAGTTTAAGATCAAGCAGGAATTGAAAGATGCGATATTAAGGTTTGTAGAGAGCACCAGAAAGAAGCTGGTCCTAAAAACGATGCTTACTATAAGAGCGTACGGTGAGAATGGCGTGGAAGACATAAAGAAACTGCTTTTGGAGCAGAAATCTGCCCACAGGGGATGCACTTTCAAGTACATAAAGGCCCCTAATTACCTGTTGGAGGTTGACGCAGGCAGCACTAAAAAGACCTTGTCAGAGAATAAGAAGATATTGAGCGCTCTAGAGAAAAAGAGCGAAGAGCTTGGGCTTGATTTTGAGTACAAAGAGATTAAATCATGAATAGAATAAGATACTGTGAGAGATGCAAAATATACACACTCAAGGAGATATGCAGCAAGTGTGGAAGCGATACCACCTTGAGAGTTCCGCTTAGATATTCAAATGATGAGCAGATCAAAAAATACAGAAGAGGCCTCGGCGGCAATCCTGTCCAATGAGCAAGGTACAAATAAATATATAAATAAATTAGATGAGATGTAATGGATATGTATGAAGACTTCAAAGATTCCAAGGTAATAATAGCCTTCCCAGGGATAGGAAGTGTATCAGTTCTGGCTGCCAATTATATACTTAAGAACCTGAAGCACAAAGTTTTTGCATCAATGTATAGTGATGATTTCCCCGCTGTCCTCTTGAATGATAATAATGAGTTTAGACTCCCAGCTGTAAGGATGATAAGACTTGAGACAAAGGAGAGGGTTGTATTATGCTATGGTGATTCGCAACCAAGTACAGATGCTGGGGCTTATAAGCTTTCTAAGGAGATAATTGATGTCCTGAAGAGAGGCGGTGTGAAGGAAGTCATCACATTGGGGGGCATCGGAATACGTGGAGAAAGAAGAAGGAGTGTTGCTTACTACATGTCTAATTCGGCGGAATCCTCCAAGAAATTGCAGAGGTTGAAAGCGACGGATAAGCTAAGCGATAAAATAAATGTAGTATTTGGTATGACTGGGCTTCTCTACGGTTTAGCCTCGAAAGAGGGGCTGAATACCTCTATGCTTCTTGTCGAAGCAAATGGCTCACCAGGTTACATGGATACAAAAGCATCCATGAAGATGATAGAATTGCTGTCGGATTATATTAACTTAGGGATAAAGATCAAGGAATCAGAAAAGAGCAAAAGGAAAGAAAAGAAGGTTAAATACTCAGTTGAGAGGGAAGATAAACTTGAGGAGGAAGCAAGATTCAAGGAGCACTATTTAGGATGATATGGACATTTTCAGGGTAAAATCTCTGCATAAATATGTAAAAGAGACTCTTCCAAGCCTAAAGTTCGATAAAATCCATGTTGGAAGCCTTGAAGGTTTCACACCTCCTTCAGTTCTAGTGGGAGAGTACAATTACCCAAAAATTTCAGTTGGAGTTATGTTCTCTGCGGAGAGCAATTCGCAGGTGCTTAATTCCCCCAACTTCTGGATTAAAAATAACTACACTGTTTCAAGGATATTCTCGCTTAGGAGAGAACTTGTGAATGCAAAAAGCAGGTTCAGCGTATATGAACCTGATACAGACAAGCTCCAGAAGATACAGCTGACTTCTATGTCGCAGAATGAGGTTAAGATAGGTTTAGAACTTTCAAGGGTATACAATTATTATTTTAAATCCAGGGATATCGGAGTGTATGGAAAAAGCGCAGAGATGGAGAAACTTTCTTTCAATGACAACGTAAAGATACAGAAGCCCGTCGAGGCCGTTTATTATGATAGGGACCTGAAGGCGTCAGATGGCATAATAAATCTGTACTCCTCTGGAATTGGTGAGAACAAGATAAGTGATATCCTAAGTTTAGGGGCTATGGGAACGAAGAGAAAAATGGTCCCAACAAAGTGGAGCATAACGGCAGTGGATGACACAATAGGCAAAAAGCTGATATCAGAAGTAAAAGGATTTGAAGAAGGGGAAAATTATATCATGAAATCTGGAGGTATACTTGGAAATCATTTCACTTTCCTTTTTCTGAGGGGAGAATGGTCCTTTGAACTTATAGAGGCTTGGAACAACAATTCAAAGCTGTTTATAGGCGATGGCGATTATGAGCTATACGAGGGCAGGAAGACCTACGCCAGCAACACAGCCGGTGGATATTATGCGGTGAGGTTAGCTGTCCTTGAGGAGTTGAAGAGGATGAAGAGGCAGTTCTCAGTTGTTGTAATAAGGGAGATAACACCCGAATATTTTGTCCCGTTGGGTGTGTGGGTAGTAAGAGAGAGTGCAAGAGCTGCTCTAAAAGGCGATACAAAGGTCTTCGAGGGGCTAAAACAGCTGATAGAAGCCGCTAATGGCTCTACGCTTTACTTGAAGGATATTCACGAGAGAAGCAAATTGCTTAAGATTATCAGGAATCAGCGCAGACTGTACGATTTCGCTTAGAGTTAGGTCATTTAACTAATCCGCCGATAAT
>JBMFTM010000035.1:0-4088 GCA_049967035.1 Candidatus Acidifodinimicrobium sp. | reverse complement strand
TAACAAAGAGCTCACAAGGTCTCAGATAAAAAAATTACCGCCAGATACAATAACCTAGTTCACTCACATGTAAAATGCATGTTTTGGTTCTTCGTCAAGCAGGCCACTGATCTCTTCTATGTGCACCAGCCCGGTGCACTCCAGTCTCGAAGAATAAAAGCTATTCACGTCTACCCCAGCCGAGTATGCAACCGATGATAGGTATTCTGTCTTCTGCTTTCCTGTCCTATCGAAGTCATATAAGAATATCGCACCGTTGTAGTTTATTATCTCATCTAGTATCCTGCCTGGGTTTTTGTATGCGCCGATAATTATCCTATCCTCTTTTATCCCGAAATTTATGAGTGCATTTTTATCTCTCTTTCCTTCTACTACAATAGCGTAATTGTTCTGCTCGGAGAAATCCTCTATCTCTGATAAGACTCTAGTCAAAGACCTAAATTTCTTAGCCATCTAATCCCCTATAATCTGTTGATGGGGTCATTATTTAAAATGCTCATTTTAGTATTACTTTAATATTACTTGGCTCTCGACTATCTCAAGCCCACCGCTTGGGAGTCTTTTGTCTATCTCATCCGCAGGTATGTCATACCCGGTCTTTTCAGCGATTTGTTTTCTTATCAAGGATATGGCGGCTTTTCTCGATGTGTTTCCGGGTTTTAATAAAAAGTAGATCTCAGACTTATTCGTTGGCGATACATTCAGCTCTACTCCGTCTTTGTCCAAATGCACATTAAAGTAGACCTTCAGTTCCACCTTATTAAGGTAATTTCTCTTGCCAGATATGTAAAATGAGCCCTTTGTCAAATATTCTCCAGGTGGTGGAGACAAAGTAACCTGAGACGGATCGACATAATACACGTCTATGTTTGATGCATTAGCTTTCCATGCAGAAGAGTAAGAAGCGGTCATATTCGCCCCCTCCTTTATGTCTTCTTCTGTGATGTCCTTTTTGTCTTCTCTCTTAAGCACACAGAATGGGCTCCCAAATATATCAGCATGTAAAACAATATCGCCCTGCGCAGAGTATTTTCTCACTATGCTTACATTTTGATCGTTGTTTTTCCCAAGTATCCCTAAGATACCGCCGGACGTGAAAAACCATATGTATTTTGAATACCATTTGTCCTCTTTTTTGATTTTAGCCTTTATCAGCTGCGTCTTATTCTCCTTCCTTTTTATCTGAGAATTCGCTGCCTTTATCTTGTTGTATATCTTTTCTAGCTGGTACCTTAATGGCTGGGTTATGTCTATGATAATATCTTTATTCGGCTCGCTGATTAGGTATTTCTTGTCGAACGTGAAGCCAAGCTTTTCAATCTCTCCCTTCCTGCGGTCTATCGGCACGCTAGAGTCTCTTGCTGTTGAGATCATCTTGGATATTT
Organism: Candidatus Acidifodinimicrobium sp.; assembly: GCA_049967035.1. GTDB lineage: Archaea > Nanobdellota > Nanobdellia > Parvarchaeales > Parvarchaeaceae > Acidifodinimicrobium. Next base: position 2,703 of record JBMFTM010000035.1, on the reverse strand, counting down.
TGTCGAAATTTTCTTCTATGAACTTTACATTCTGTTTGTACTGCTCGATCGCTTTTGAGATCTCTTCCTCTTTTTTGCTCTGGGACACATCATTTTTCTCCTCCGAGAAGAAAGATTTTACAGCTTCATTTATAGTGTCAAAATAGACCTTCTCACCGTCAAGGTGTTTCAGCTCTATAACCGAAAGGACCTCCTTGTTTATTATGTTTGGTCTGACCTCATCAAACATTATCCTCCTCAATTCGTTGTACAGCCTGTTCAACTCTTCCTCTGTGGTATTACCTGGTTTAACTGACTTGTTTATCCTGGCTCTAAAAACAATCTCCTCTGAATAGACTCCACCGAGGGATAGGTCAACCGCAAGACATTTGACGATGTTTTCTTTTTCAGACCTCAGAACAGCGTCTTTAAAATCGGCATAAGCGAGCTTAGTCACATCTATCTTCTCTGGGGGGTAGATATACTCCTGCCCAGACTTTATCTCCCTCGTGCCATATTTTCTTGCGAACATCGACCATATTATCTTTTTATCTTTGGTCAGGGCTATATTGCCGTTTGAGAAGATCTCGGCTATAAGCAGATAGTCGCCTATTTGAATATCCAATATTCTGTCGGATCTATGCAGTGAAAATTTTATATTTTTGTTGGTGAGCGTGTCTTTGAGTTTTGATGTGAAGGGGAATTTGATTATCTCATCAGGTTTATTGAATTGAACCGAGAAGAATCTTCCTGGTACAATCCTAAGCCAATACTCTCTTCCGCTATAGATCATCAGAAATAGCTCGTTCTTTTTGCTTTTTACGTCCCTCACTTTCCCATCCTGCAGGTATGACAGCTCATTCACAAGCTTGAATGCGTCCAAGAAGGTAATTTCGCGTTTCATTGTATTAATGAGGGGTCTGTAAGTTTAATATTTATACGTTGCAGGCACACAGGTGTTCTCAGTAGGATTGGAAAGATAATGAGCCCTGTAGCGCGTTCTTTATGTTATCTAGTTCATTTTGAAAAGCTTCCTTTCTTTGGTTCATTGTTTCTGAGTTCATGCGATCATACAGCGGTTTTACAAGTTTTGAAACCCCACTTGTCCATTTGTTCAGGAAATCCAGTACTATCGATGAAATTAGCTGTACAATCACTTTCCCGGTCTTTGTCTTTATCTGTTTCCCTTCTTTTATGGCACTTGCTTCGGTTATATTTGAAAAGTCAAGCACTACATTTATCCTATATGCCATATAATCATCAAGCGCCTTTTGAGCCAGCCATTCTATGTGGTAGTTATTCCCACCGAACTGCACGTATGACGTCTCAACCACGCTATAACCCTCTTTTTTCAGAGTTTCCTTCGCAAAACTATAGAACTTCTGGTCGTCAAGCGAACCTTCATGCTGAAAAGAGGTGGAGCCTACAGGTATTATCTCCATGTATAAACTAAGGAATTCGAAGGAATATAAACTTATTCACCAGAATACAGCAAGGCCTATCGCTGCCAAAGCGACCTCTATGAGTGTGAATATGGAAACTATCTGCCATTCTTTGAACTTTCCGCTTCTAAGAAATATGTGCGTTAATGAGTAAATTTTGTCTTTGTGCGGAGACGACAGAGTTCCATCTTTCTGCAGCACGCCCCAAGAGTGAGCATGAAATCTTGCTCTAGCCTTGAGTACAAATTCAGCAAGCCATGGAAGGATAAGTATGATTGCAAGGGCTTTTGTGCTCCCGACTATCGCAAGTACTGCGAAAGACGATCCCATAAAGTAGGTGAAGCTGTCCCCTGGGAGTATCTTAGCAGGATAGCTGCCATAGTAAAGATAAGCCAAGAGAGCCCCCGATATAAGCGCAGCGATACTGAACTCAGTGAAATCAGCATAATGGAATGATAATATCCCCATTGCAACCACAGCAACCAGCCCCATCTGTAGGCTTAGGCCATTTAATCCCTCAAGCATGTTGAAGACGTTTGCCGAGAATAGGAAGGCTATGGGTATAATTATGAAGGTGAAAAGGATTTGGTTAAAATATATTGTCCCGATGTGGGGGATGAAAAGGGCAGCAGGCCCGAAGTTTATAGCTATAAGAGGTAAGACCCCTACAAGAGTGAGGAGCATCTTCTCTCTCTGTTTGAGCCCTCCTCCTGCTTCCGAGTAATCCTTGAGCAAGGTTTTTATCTTAACCTTTGACGTCCTTATCTTTCCGCCAGCCATATCATCCATGAAGCCGATGAATGTGACGATCATTATTGAGATGAGGGATAAAAGTAGAAAAGTGATGTCTATATTTGCAGTAACTAAGTAATCCAAGCTGAAGATAAGTGCAATCTCCCCCAGGATGAGTCCAAATAGCACAATAAGTCCGCCGCTAGCGGGAAGGATAGGTTTGCCTCTTTTGTTTATATCGGTTTCGATCATCCCCATCTTTATGAGTATGGGGATAAAGTATAGACCTGAAAGGAAAGTCCCTAAGAATGCTATTGCCCCTGCGACCAATATCTCTAGTAGCATTCAATTTAGATGTATGAGTTAATATTAATAATTTGTATTTCATATTATTATCTGTTAAAAGGAAGCCCCGTTGTGTAGTGGTCAAGCACGCAGGCCTTTGGAGCCTGACACCTCGGTTCAAATCCGAGCGGGGCTATTAAGTCAATGGGGTATAGTATATCTATGGATTTAATCAGTTCATCTTATTACTCAATACAAAACATGC
>JBMFTM010000034.1:0-4159 GCA_049967035.1 Candidatus Acidifodinimicrobium sp. | reverse complement strand
AATTGCTTTGTTAATTCTAATTTAATATTATGTTCGAAAATCTTAAGAAGGGGTGTCTTTTTTCGGCTTATAGTAGAATAAACCAACTTCAATCATTAAATATCAAGGATTCATATTATTAGATATGCCAGACATAGCACTTTTGCAGAATGAGAAGATAATAAGTAGGAGGAAACCTTCCATCCTGATACAGAAAACCTTCGTTACAGGGGTTGCTTTCATAGGCCTGTCCATAGTTTTCTTCATAATCGGGTTGGTTTACAGAAGCTATAACCTCACATTCTCGTCAATATCTACATACACTGGCATAAACTTCGGCTTGTTTGGAAGCCTCCCCCTAATCCCAATAGTCTTCGATATAATCGCGCTTATAGAACTGCTTCACGCTGAATTGTCGGTATACTTCAGGGATTATATCGTAACAAACTATAGGATAATAGACCAGCACGGAATACTTTCAAAAGACGCCAACATAATACTAGCCAATAGAATCAGCGATATATCGATAGACAGGACATTTGCGGATAGGATACTTGGCTTGGGCAGGGTCATCCTGAGAATGGAGGAGATTAACAAACCTGAGATAAGGTTAGTCGGGATAAGGGATGTAGAATCCTTCCAGAATGATATCCTTAAACTTATAAGCAAGCAGAGCAGGTCTTGAGCCTAAGCTTCGAGCTTCTTGATAGCCTCTCTTATCTTTTTTGCAGTTTCCAGCTTCTCAGTCTCATCTTTGTAAGGTCTTCTGGGCCACATGAAGCCTTTAAGGCCATCTCCTCTCTTTCTTGGTATTACATGAACATGCAGGTGTGGTATGCTTTGGCTAACTATGTTGTTGACTATATTCAGTATGCCGTCAGCACCCATAGCCATCATAACAGCTTTTGAAAGCTTTTCCGTGTTTTTGAAAAGCACTAGGGTCATGTCGTCTGGCAGGTCCATTATTGTTTCATAATGTTTCTTCGGTATTATTATGCAATGGCCGTGGTAGATAGGGGTCTTGTCCAAGAAAGCTATCGTCTTCTCGTCTTCAAAAACTACATTCCCCTTTTCTTTTCCGTTTGCTATCCCGCAGAATACGCAAGTCTTCTCGTCCATATGGATTACTTCATATTTTCAAGGACTTCCTTCAGCACTGCCGCCTGGTTGTGTTCCTCATCCCTTGCCCCAAAAAGTAAAATAATCCTCCCTTTTTTCCTCTCTAATTCTTTTATCTCCTTGAGTTTTTCAAGTTTATCAGTGCTTTTTAGTTCTTTTTTATATTTTTCCTTAAATTCATCCCACTTGCCTTCATCATGGGAAAACCAATTTCTAAGTTTGTCGCTTGGAGCTACTTCCTTCATCCAAATGTCAGCATTAACCTTATCCTTTGTAAGCCCCCGTGGCCAAAGCCTGTCAACTAGGATTCGGAAGCCTTTCTCTTTACTTCCATATACCCTACTTATAACGATCATAATGAGTTATGCAGTTTGAGATTTAAATATGTGAGACACGTGCAAAGGGGGTGCTGATACTCTTTAACTCGTAAAGTTGGGAGCGATGGCGACCATAACATTCAAAGCAATTAGACATCAAGCGGAAAGTAACCCTACGAATTTATTCATAGGGGTGTCAGAATGCATCACATCCTGTCCAGTGGTATGATACCAAGTATCTCAGATGCGTTTTTTAGGACAGTTCTTGAGGCATTAACCAGCCAAAGTCTGAATTTTCTCTCTTCCCCCTCGGATTTTATCACCGAGTTGTCCCTATAGAACTCATTAAAATCAGATGAGAATTCAGAGGCGAAATTAGATACGGCTGTCAAGTTAAGGTCTCTCGCGGCAGATTCGACTATATCTGGGAAAAGGAAGATATCAAGCAATAATTTTTTCTCTTGATCTGTAAGCTCTTCCTTGTAACTTACATCTTCAATCTTTTCAGCGGCATTTCTGAGTATCCCTGACATTCTGCTCAATGTGTACTCTATGTATATTGCGCCTTTGGACTCTAATCTTAGTGCTTCGTCCATATCGAAAACAAGGATCTTCTTGGGGTCTGTCCTGACCATCTCGTATCTCAAAGTAGATATCGACAAGGATTCAGCTATCTTTTCGCATTCCTCTTCACTGAGGTCCTTGTTCCTAGACTTAGTCTCTTGCAGTATTACCTGTTTAAGTCTGTCAATGAGGTCATCAGCGTTTATGTAAATCCCCTTCCTTCCGCTCATTCTAAAGAAATCTTTGTCTTCCTCCTTCACACCTAGCTTTTTTGCAGTCTCTGGAGAGAGAGCAACCACAGCATACTCATAATGTATATAGTGTGCCTTTCCACCGCTTAGTTTGTCTATAACCTCTTTCACAACTTCCTGTTCATAACTTTGAGTTATGTCGATTATGTTTATCGATCGATCTACATCGTTGAATTTAGGGTGGCTCTCAGTTTTACTGTCATCCAAAGTTGTAGTCCATAGCGTTTTTCCATTGCTTTGTGTGATCCATCTTCTATACTTAAAATCACCTTCCATCAACCCATGCTTCCACATGGCGTAAGCTATATCCTTTCCAGCATAGACTACAGTTCCATCTGAGCGCACAATTATCTTCTTCTCTCCGTCCGCCTTTTGGAACACCCAGCACCCCTTCTTTTCTCCCTCGTTCTCAATCTTTATCTCGCCTTTCTCCTTCAGGAGATTGAAGGCATTATCCCAAAATTTATAGGCTAGGATATGCGACTCGTAGTTTATTAGGTCATAAAATACGCCGAATCTCCACATGGTCTCAAGCTGCGCCCGAAGAACCTTCTCAACCATGTCCTCCACTAGTTTAGATATTTCCTTATCTCTGTTCTCTATGGCTTTTAGTATGACACTCCTCTTCTCCAGAAGAGAAGGGTTGGTTTTGTAAGATTCGTTGACTTTTATGTACACTTTGTCTCCGAAGTAGTGGTCCAATTTCATACCCTTTTCCTCGGCAGGCATGCCCAAAAACTTGATCCCAACTATATTATCGGCAACCTGTGCTCCGGTATCATCAGTATAGGTTGTGACTATCACTTCATATCCGGTATTCTTTAGCAGTTTTGACAAGGAATCACCTATCGCAGCATTTCTGAGGTGACCTATATGTATTGCCTTATTTGGGTTTACGCTTGTGTGTTCTATTATTATCCTCTCTCCCTTCCCATATTCTGTTCCGCCGTAGCCTTCATTCATGGTGTTTAGAATCAGATTGAAAAGATTTTTGTAATTATACCAGCAATTAACATATCCTTTTGTTATCTCTATCTTGCTTATGAACGGAGAGCTCTCAAGCTGTTTTTTGATTTTTTCCGCAGCCGCATCAAGCGAGATTCCTTCGGCTTTCGCATCTTTAAGTGCCTTTGTTATGGAAAAATCTCCCCCGTACCTATACGTTTTGTGCGTTAGAAAAAGCTTCAGCTCTTCGAGGCTTATCCCAAGGCGTTTTGCCAAATCATCCATCACAATCTTCGTCGTATTTGAATTTTCTCCCATAGCTGTGCATTAAATGTTATGGACCTATGAATTTAAATATCGGTGGGATTCATTCACGTATGGATAATCTAAAATGCAGGGAGAGGGATTTGAACCCTCGAAGGCCTAAGCCACTAGCCCCTGAAGCTAGCGCGTTTGACCGCTTCGCTATCCCTGCTCATATAGTTTATTCTCACACTGCCAGTAAATTTAAACGGATTTTTTCTTTCCTTGTAAAGTTGTAAGGGGAAGCCCTTGAATTCATCCGTGGTGGGGGCGTCACTTATACACCAAACTCCCACTGTATCTTATAGCATGTTTATTCATTTTGTGTTCAATGATATTATCATGGTCTATTATATCCTTCACTGTGAATCCAATTGCAGTTAGCGCATCTGCTATGAGTGAACGATGACAGCGCCATGGCACTATCTCCGCGCACATTATTGCGACTGTTCTTCTAGTAGTTGCATCAATTAGGCGATTAAGTCCCCTTTCAAAGTCATCTGTCTGCATGTAGTCTGCGAAACCTTTGAATGAACTGTTTTTCCAAAATGTGTTTATTGAATTTTTAGTCGGCTTCCTTAACCCACCCAACTCTTTCATGTTTTTATAGAGGATATGATTTTTAATCAGCGCTTTTTTCAAGTGATCTGAATTAAATTGCGGATTGTGTCTGGATTTTGG
>JBMFTM010000033.1:0-4297 GCA_049967035.1 Candidatus Acidifodinimicrobium sp. | reverse complement strand
GAAGAAAGGAGCTAAAGCTTCCAATAGGAGCTGGAAGCCCGTGAATTAATTCGTGGGAGGATATCATGGACTCGATTGTTGTGGGAGTGATCGGACCGTATAAATCTGGGAAGACCAGCCTAGTCAACAAACTCCAACAGAGAAAAGGCATAGAGGAGGACGTATCATTTTACTTCTTCAAATATGCGGGGAAAAATGTGACTTTGGTTGACACGCCGGGGGACATGGACGCCCCGTCGACTGTTGCATCGGTGATAAGCATATCTGATGCATGCATACTCTGCATATCGCCTGAAACAAAGATAAACTTCCAAGTCGGGGAACAGCTGATACTCATGGATAATCTGGGGATAAAGAAAGGCTTGATATGCATAACCAAGAGCGATCTGTCCACGCCTGAGGATATAGAACAGCTGAAGGAAAGCATCAGGAAAGTGATAAGCGCAACCTCCCTGAAAGACATAGAGATAGTTGACGTGAACATAAACGACGACCAAAAGATAGCCGATGTGCGCGCAAAGATAGCCGCGATAGAGTATGACAAATCAAAGATAAACGGCCCAATCAAATTGGCCATAGACCACGCTTTCGAGTCAAAAGGCATGTCGATAGCAGTCGGTACAATGATGAGCGGCAAGATCTCGGTCCATTCCGAGGGCATAATAGTTCCAACCCCTTTCACTAAAGAGGTATCTATAAACTCGATACAGATCAATCAGGAGGACGTGCAGTCAGCCGAGGCTGGCGACAGAGTTGGCGTAGCGATAAAAGGCGTATGGCCATGGGACCTGCCAAGAGGCGTAGAGATAAGAGAGAAGGGTAAATACAGGGATATAAACTCAGGAAGGTTTAGGATAAACGTGAACCCGCTCTACAAGTTTGACTTGAAGGATGGGATGAAATTTGATATGGTGTGCAACTGGCAGACTTCGACTGTGAAGATAAGCAACATCAAAAAAGACGGGAGCACCGTTGAAGCTGACTTCATATCTGAAAAGAACTTCGCTTTTGACGAGAAGGACAGGCTGCTGATAATAAATAAGGACCTGCCGATAAGAGTCCTTAGGGTCGTTGGGACCGCACAGGTGTTATGATGGAGAAGACGCTTGTATTTGCAAAGCCGGACGGCACTGTAAGGAGGTATACCGGGGCAAGGCTTGTGAAGAGCCTGATAGACGCTGGTTTTTCCTTCGATTTCTTCGGCCAGATAAAGCCTGATAGGAAATTTTTCGCTGAAAGACACTATATCCAATACTCAGATAAGCCATTCTTCAGGTCGACGATACAGTTCGTTTCATCTGGGCCTATAGTCGCAATGATAGTATGCGGAGATGGGGTCATCAGCAAAGTTAGAGGGATGCTTGGGCCGACTATGGCAGATAAAGCCCCATTAGATACCCTGCGGGGTATGTATGGCTTGTATGGCGGTGTGAACCTGTCGCATGCTTCAGACCAGGAATCTGCGGAAAAAGAGGTAAAGATGTGGATCGATGAGGTGATAGCCTTGGATCCTGACAAAGACTACAACAAGGCCGCGCGTGATTATGTCGCAAAGTACATTGATTTTCCTATGATAGACACGACGAGATACAGGGAGCTGATAAGGGCTGCCTTGGACAAGAAAATAAGAATCGAGGACCTCAAGATAGATATGTTCTCTCTTCTTAAGAAAGAAAGCGACTTTGACGATGACACGATTCAAAGCATGGTGGAAGGCGCTCTGGCAAACATAATGTCATGATTCTGCAGCTTTTCGCTGGCATTTGATTTCATTTCAGACTCTTGATCTCTCCCTATGATAGTGGATCACCAAGCGAAAGGGTTAAGTTTAGAGATGATATAAAGAGTAAGTATGAAATCACCGATAGTTGCCTTCCTTGGGCATGTGGATGCGGGGAAAACCAGCATAATGGACTGCATAAGGAATACTTACTTTGCATACAAGGAGATAGGCGGGCTGACCCAGACAATAGGCATAACAGAGGTCCCAACTTCCAGAATCGAAGAGCTGTCAAAGGATCTCATTGAAAAATTCAAGGTGAAGGTAAATGTAGAAAGCCTGATATTCATAGACTCTCCCGGGCATGAGGCATTCGTTACGCTTAGGGAGAGGGGAGCTTCAATAGCAGACTTCGCGATACTGGTCGTTGACTCAAAAGAGGGCATACAGAGACAGACAATAGAGTCTATAAATATACTCAAGGCTTACAAGACGCCTTTCCTCGTGGCATTCACAAAGATAGACATGATAGGCGGATGGATACCGAAGAAGGACATGTCCTTCCTTGATTTCATAGGCTCCCAAAATCAAAAATATGCGCAGAATCTTGAGGAAAAGCTATACTCGCTCGTTTCAGACCTTTCAAGCTATGGCTTCTCGTCCGAGCGCTATGACAGGGTGAAAGACTTCACCAAGGAAGTCGCGATCGTGCCGGTATCTTCCGTGAACAACATAGGGGTGAAAGACTTGCTTGTACTGATAATAGGGATAAGCCAGAGATATCTGTCATCCGAGCAAGGCGATAGATCCGACGTCGCTATAGTGGAGGAGAAAGCCGTCAAGGGACTTGGAAAAGTCTATGATGCGATAGTCTACTCCGGTAGGATCAACGTAGGCGACAAGGTGCTTATGGAGACGATCGACGGGATAAAGGAGACAAAGATAAAGGGGATAATGAAGCTTAAGCCGCTTGAAGAGAGCAGGGAAAATTTCGGGAGGTATGAAAGCGTAAACAGCATAGAAGCGGTCAAGCCAATAAGGCTTATATTGCAAAACCCAGAGGCCCTGATAGGGACATCGATCTCTGTCTTCAAAAATGAGGCTGACAGGGATAACATAGAGCGGACGATGAAAAGCAGCATCCAAAATTACAACGATGAGAAAGGGGAAGGGGTGATTGTCTGCGCTGATTCCATCGGGAGCCTTGATGCCATAAAGAAGCTATCAGAATCTGAGGGCATTCAGGTTGGTCTTGTGAAGATAGGGAGCCCGACAAAGAGGGATCTTGACCTAGCAAAGGTCGGAAGCGGAGCCATTATGTGCTTTAATGTGAAGATCGACAGAGAAATAGCTGAACTCGCCAATTCGGAGGGAGTCGCCTTGATCCAGGGGAAGGCGATATACTCCATAATAGACCAGTACAAAACCTTCCTCAGCCAAAAGAAAGACAGGGAACTCCAGGACAAGCTATCAAAGATCACGCTGCCAGCCAAGTTTAGGGTCATCGAAAAATCGGTGTTCAGGAGATCAAACCCCTGCGTCTTTGGCGCCGAGATTTTGCTCGGCGAGATAAGGCCAGGATACAGAGTAATAAAATCCGACGGCAGACCGCTCGGGAAAATCATGGACATTCAGAACGAAAACAAGAGGATAGAAGGCGCAAAAAGCGGGGAAAAGGTCGCGGTAAGCATAGATGACGCAGTGTATGGCAGGAACCTCTACGAAAACGATGTGCTCTACACGGATGTTGGGCAGAATGACCTAATAAACTTCGATGACATCAAAAACTCACTGCCAGAGGACTACTCGCTCGCCCTGAATGAAATAAGGAAGATAAAGAGGTTCTGAGGATTTAGATGCAGGTTGAAAAGACTACTCCTTTGCCGATGGGGGATATAAGCAAGACGCTCGCTGCTTGGGGATTTGCAAGCAGGATGGATCCGGAGTATGTCCCGGAGGGAGCTGTTTCTACCGTGGTATTTATCAAGGAATATGAGGGGGAATACACGCTCAACTCAAAAGTCTGCGGTGATTTTATGATACCCCCGCTGGAATTGTAAAACTCAACCGCATAATTCAAAATATTGCCTGACAGAGTATAGTTGAATCCTACGAATGAGATAGACCTGTATAAGCCGATCTGAACCGTATCCGTGCCATTCAAATCTACGTTTCTCACCAAAACATCATTCAGCCCCGGTGTGGTAGGAAGAAGTCCCGATATGTTGACATAGGCCTGCTCTACCGAGAAGCTGTTCTGATAAGACAAGATTGCCTCCTTTCCGCAAAAATGGGACATGGGAAAATCCATCGCCGGGAAGTCTATCGCGGTTGTGGAAATTGACCCCGGACTTAACGAGTATACATAGTTGACCTGCTCGACTATCGCGGTTGCCGCTGTTGAGAGCGTATCCTGGCCAAACGCTGTTGATAGAGAGCCTGAGTATGTGACCAATATGCCAATTAGCAGCACTATCAAGGCCATCGCCAAGCCCACTATCACCAGGTAGTCAAGCGCTATCTGGCCCCTTTTATGACTTGCAAGCATTCTAATCTAAAGCACTTATTAATATTTAA
>JBMFTM010000032.1:0-4539 GCA_049967035.1 Candidatus Acidifodinimicrobium sp. | reverse complement strand
AAACTGTAAGTTCTTAGTAAATATTAAGCTGGGGATATATTAGACAAAATGGAAGATATGGGCATATTCAAAGCATACGACATACGTGGGTTGTATCCGCAGGAATTGAATGAGGAGATTGCAGGAGATATAGGCAAAGCCATAGGATCGATGGCAGGGAAGAAGGCCATATATGTAGGCAATGACACAAGGGCCGGGACATACAAGATAAAAGATAGTTTTGTTAGTGGCCTTCTGAGCACTGGTGCGAGGGTGATAGATGTCGGTATGGTGCCGATAGCAGTCCCCGCCTTGGCTTCATTTGATAAGAAAACCTATGGGGTCTGTATAACTGCTTCACATAATCCCCCACAGTACACTGGCATTCTCCCATTTTACATGGGCAAAAGTGTGCGCCCGCAGAAAGTTAAGGAAATATACGAATCAAAGTCCTTTTTGACGGGCAAAGGTACGCTTAAGAAGGGGGACTATCAGACAAAGTACCTTTTAAGGATAACTAAAGGTATGAAGGACCTGAAATTCAAAGTCGGGGTAGATGCGATGGGCGGATCAGGGACTTTTGCATCCAAACTAGCATTGAATATCGTAGGCGCTGAACCTAAGTTGCTGCGTCCAAGCATATCAATGGATTTCTTCGGCATGACGCCGGAGCCGTCGAAGGAAAATATGAAAGAACTCTCTAAGTTTGTATTGGAGAATCATCTTGATCTAGGCGTGCAGCTGGATGGGGATGCTGACAGGCTGGATTTCATGGATGAGTCTGGTAATTTCATAGATCCAGTAGTTTCTGCGTTGATGTTTATAAAATATATGAAGATAAAGGAGGCGGTTATAAACGTTTCCTGCCCGAGCATATTCAAGAGGTTCACAAATGTTAAATTCGTACCGGTTGGCAGGCCGAATATTGAGGGGGCAAAGTTTGGATTTGAAACCTCATCGCATTACTATTTTGGGGATTACTTCCCAGCTTCAGATGCTTTGCTTCCTATGGTATTGATGTTGAAAGTTATGAAGACATCCGGTAAGAAGATGAGCGAGCTTGTGAAGGAGATGCCCAAGGTTTATTATGAGATTGTTCCGATAAGAATGAAGGACAGTGATGAGATTAACATGGCGATGGCATCTGCAGAAAAAGAGATGGAGAGATACGGTAAGGTTGACAGAACGGATGGGGCGAAGGTGTATTTTGATAATGGATCCATTCTTGTGAGAAAGTCAGAAACAGAGCCGCTAATAAGGGTGTTTTACGAGGGGATAGACGAAGAGTCATTCCTTAAGATGAAGGAGTTAGCCTACAAGATAATGCCATGGAAGTAGAAGATTGGTCGATTAATCAGATACTGGAGAAGACTAAGCTTACAAGGGAGCAGATAGAGGAGAAGATCAAGAAAAAGATAGAGGAGTTCCCTGCATTGACAAGGGAAGCCGCCATAAGATCTGTGGCCGCGGACAATGGAGTCATTCTGATAAGGAGAGACTATAAGGTATCCGACATAAAGGAGGAGCTTAGCCATTTGAATCTAAGATGTAGGATCATAAGGAAGTTTGAGGCAAAGGAAGTGAATCTTAAGGGTGGGAAAAGCAAGGTGATGAATCTAATCGTTGGGGATGAGACAGGGCAGATAAGGGTTGTCATATGGGATACGAACAAGATATCAGAGATAGAGAGGGATCTGAACGAGGGGGATGAGATACTTATAATAAACGCATACGCAAAATTCAGTAATTTCAGCAATAACTTCGAGATAAACATCGGATCGAATACGCTTTTGAAGTTAATAGAGCGCAGAGAAGCAGGGGCGGTGTTGGATAAATACACCCGGATAAGCCAGATAACCGAAGAGAACAAGGTTTACAGAGTCAGAGGTTTCATCACAAGAATATTCACAAACAATACTTTCATAATAAAATGCAGTATATGCGGCAAGAGAGTCGATGAAAAATGCGATATTCACGGCGACAAAGCTTTATCGAAAACATTGATGATATCCTCTGTGATAGATGATGGCCTGTCAAGCACAAAGGTGACATTTTTTGACAGAGTGGCTGAGAAACTTCTGAGCCTCTCAAGAGAGACGGACCTAAGGCAAAAGCTCAATGATATCTCGTTTGGTCTCTATCAAATTGAGGTTGAGGGCGTGGCAAGGTCATTCAATGGCACCTTGAGCCTTACAGCTAAGGATGTTAAGGCAGTCGACTATACAGTATCGGCCGACTAAGCCTCCAAATGTGCCTTCAGCCCGTTGGTTTGCCAATGCCCTCACAGACGAAGGCATGGCAGTCAACCTTGTGAATACCTCAGAAGTTTGTTTTAGACTTTGTTTATAGAACCGTTTTTTCCTACATTAAGCTGCATTTGCCCATGGAAGTCTTTTGTGTATCCGTTGACTATCTCCACCTTATCCCCGACGCTGACCGTGTCAATCTGCTTGCCCCATAGGGACAGCTGTATCTCCCCGGTCTCGTCCTTGAGTTTCGCGGTGGCCACTCTGTTCATTCCGAACTTGGTGGTTATCTCCTTGGGCTGAGATATCTCTGTTATCTCTCCGCTTACGTTTACTTCATTCATTCCATTCGTAATTTCATTTATTTTCATTTTACCTTCTTTGCTTGTTTTCGAGTTTTGTAATCGCTCTCTACAAGCACTTTACTATGATACTCCCATCTTATAAAAAGTTAACTAGAAAAGGTTTTTAAACGTGAGGGTATTATACTTGAATGTATATGGCCAATGTTCAAAATGCTCCAAATATCGTTCAAAATAATAACATAAACGCAACATTAAAACCAGTCAGCTCTGTTGCTAACATGTCATTACCAAGAAAGAAAAAAGGAAAAGAAGCAATATATGTTGCCATTCTGATAGTGGCAGTGGTTGTCGCGGTGGTTAGTCTTTTGCACTTCAATATTATAGGGTCTCCCATATCAGCCCAAAATATATCCTCTTCATCGAATATCAATGCCTTCTCATCTGCCACTACCCCACAGAGTGTGATGCAGATAATCAATTCTCACATAACTAGTAACGCGGCATTCAATGTTGGGTATAATGGCAATATGGGAGTGAGTTTGGGGTCAGCCACCATAAATATCCCTACAAACCTGTCTTTTGCAAAGAACGGCAACCTGTTTAGAGTTTCGTTTGACATAAACTTTTCATCAGTAGCTGATTTTATATCTAGCATATTCAATATAAGCATTGTAAACTCGACTCAGCGCAGCGAGTTGACCAAAACAATAGCCCCGCTGTCTTCCGGAGTCCTAATCTACAATGGTACTGGAATCGTCATTTGTAACGTGAAAAATTCATCTTTCTCCAATTGCTCGTATGAACAGTTATCATTACCGGAGCAGGATGTCCTGTACTCTATGTTGGGCTCAATTAATTCTAGCACCAGCAATAGCTCCATAACATCCGTTGAATCTGGAAATTATTCAAACCTTTTGGCTGAGCTAGACACCTCGACTAATCCGGTATTCACTTACAAGGGGGTTTCGAGTTATGCAGGTCAACAATGCTCTTTAGATGACATAGGTCCGGTCACCGCGGGCAATTATTCCTATGTTGGAAGCGTTTGTTTCTCGGATTCTTTAGGGTTACCATTGAACATTCGACTCAGGGCTTCTCCAATTTCAGTGCCTAAAGGGAATTTCAGTCTATTCTCAAACGTCGGATTCAGCCTTGACTTCTCGGCAAATGTCAGCAAAACCGCGCCATCTCCTTCTTTCATAACCGCCCTGCCAAGCGGCGCAGTATTCCATAACAAGTGAAAAATCTGGGGAAGATTAACAATTTAAATGTAAAATGCTTATCCTTTTGAATGGCTGAGCAGGAATTAGGGAAGCAGATAAATTCAGAGCTTCATGAGATCTACTTGGGGTATGTAAAGGCGTTTTTAATCGTGCCAAGTGCATCGAATACAAAGGATCTGATACTTGTCGACACAGGCTTGCCTGGTAAGGGCAAGGACACGATAATAAAGTATATTGACAGTATAGGACACTCGATAGAGGATGTAAAATACATAATCTTAACCCATTCGCACTTAGACCATTTTGGAAATGCTTATGAATTACAGAAGTTATCTGGCGCACACATAGGCATAAAGCAAGAGGGCATAAAGTATGTTGATGGGGAAGCTGGATTCCTCTACCCAGTCGCCCATGATCTTAAGAATAAGATGATGGTAGATTTCATTAAGATTATGGGGCGTTTTTCTAAGCCGAAGTTCATAAAGCCGGACATGGTGCTGAAAGAGGGCGACTTTCCGGAGTCTATGGGCGTAAATGCTAAGATATTGGAGACACCGGGCCACACAGCCGACTCGATATCAATATACTTGAAGGACTCTAAAACAATCCTTGTAGGCGATCTCCTCTTTGGTAAGGATGGATTAAGGGCGCCGCTCTTTTATGAGGATTACGCATTGCTCTTGAACAGCGTCAAGAAGGTAAAGGAGGCAAATCCCGACCTTGTGTGCGTTTCGCATGGAAAGAACTACCCTCTAAGTGAACTGAAAGTATAAGCGATATTTTGAG
>JBMFTM010000031.1:0-4626 GCA_049967035.1 Candidatus Acidifodinimicrobium sp. | reverse complement strand
TTAAACCTTTCCGATTATAAGGTCCACGAATTTCTGGACTGTAGGGTACAATGTTTGCACATGTGTGAAGACTATATATGACATGGCTATTACAACTGCAAGGTCTATGATTATTGGCAGAAGATCTATCACTGGAATAAAGAAGATAGGCCACAATATTCTGTTTATAATGAACTTAACAGCATGAAGCCCTATAAGAATGAGGACCATGCCGCTGCTTAAAAGAGTTATCTCTGCCACCGCTTTGGATCCCTGAAACAAAAGGGTTGTAGCTGTATATACCAGGACTCCTGGTAAACCGGTGGATATTAGCAGAAAAGAAATAGGGAGGGAAGCGTATTGAGAGGCGCTAGAGCTTACTATAAATAAGGACAATCCAAGCAGAGCTAAGGCCACAACGCTTTCAATTATTATCTTTTTAGGCACAAGCTCTGCGAATAGAAGTATCAACAGGTAGCCCAATAGCCATATAAAATTTATCTGCAGGAATGCGTATAGAGCTATTATAATGAATATACCGAAGATGTAAAGGTACAAAAGCAGCTTCATGAAGATTCATAGGCACAATATATAGATAAACTTTGCTGTACAAAGACTAAACCGGAGAATATGCCGATTTGATGAAGAAGCAAACTCCATAGAGATAGATACGAAAGGGTTTAATTTAGACGCTATCATAATAATAGAATGGAATTGCTAGCCAAGGAGAGCCCAATTATTCAGGAGATAATCAAAGAAACGCTATCCAGTATAGTCGGCGATGAGAGAGCTGAAAGCATATTCAACACATTTATGCTTGATGGCGGCAGGCTCGACGAGCTGGTACATTCAATGACTGCCCTGCTCAAGAATGCAGGCTATATCAATGAACTCAATGCTTTCATAGAGAGACTAAACGACAGATTTGCTGAGAAGGTCAAAGTGGACGTTTTTCCGGAGAAAGTTAGCCTTCCGAGGCATCTGTCCGAAGACGTGAGCATAGTCATAAAGAACGAGTTTGATATACCGCTTGTCTTTACAGCCATACTCGAAGACAAAGACAATTTTCTTGATATAATATACGAAAAGAAGCAGGAGGTGTATACCAACTCCGTCGGGCAGGAAGCGATAATAGATTCAAATGAAGAAGGCAGATTCAAATTCAAACTATTCAACGCAAAGGATTATGGGATGATTTTGACCACTCTTTTTGTTCTGGTGCGTTCCAGAGAGATAGAAGGGCTAAACATAATAAGAAAGATACAGATAGATGTGCTTGCTGAGTAGGGACTTGGATATCACTTAGATTCTGTTTCAGTGGCTGCTGCTTCGCTTTCTTTGGTTTCATGGTTCTCCTCTTCGGCTTGAGCTGTAGCCGGATTATGAACCGAAACCCTTTCTAACATCCTTACTTCGAAGTTCCTGATCGGATAGAATTTATTCAGCTTCTTTTGTATCTCTACCTGAAGCTTACCGTTAAGTATGTCCATTACCAAGTCCTTAAGCTTGTAGTCTTTTATCTTATCCTCAGTTATCTTTGATATCTGGTCTGTTATAAGTTTTGAGTATCTCCTGTTTGTCTTGCTTATTATGCATATGTATTTTATCTTGAAAGGTTTTCCCTCCACGGATATCTTAACAACCACATCGATCTTTCGGATGTTGTGCCTTACCAATCTGCCTATCCACTCTCTCATCATCACTATTGAGTCAATATCAGCCTCACATGTGTTTTGATCCTTGATGCCTACTATTCTGAACTGAAGCTTGTACCCGAACCTCTGCTTCACGTCCTTTATGTTTGAAGCGGCTATCTTCACCGTCTTCCCCAATACCGATTCGTTGGAGCCGTAAACTTCACCTATCACAAAGTTATCCATGTCCGGATACACAACTTTATACCAGCTGTAATTAACTTTCATAGTTTGACCACCAATCTCGCATTATCAATGCTGTATTTATAATCCATCGGAAGCAGATGCTTCTTCTTGTAGTAATTTATCAGCCTATTTATCCTGCTCTCTAATATCACGAAGCTCCTCCTGGATTTCTTGTCCTTCTTCTCCTTTTGAAGATGTATATGCAGTTTAACTGCCTTCTTGTAAAGAGCCATCAAATCCTCAGGCAATTCCTCCTTTACGCCTTTCTCTTTAAGTATGTCAGCCATGTTTTTGCCTGTCAAATCCCTGACTGAAGGCACGCCATACTGGTCCCTGAGCATTGCGCCTATCTTTGCCTTTGTCATACCCTGTTCATACTTATTGACTATTATACTCTGTACCTCCTCTGGCTTGTACACAACCCAGTGCGGCACGTACTTCTTCTTTACTTTAATAACTCTCATTGTATCTCCTCCTTGATTCTATATCCTTAAGATGAGTTTCTATCCCTTTAAATTGTTTTCCATAGGCATGTCTATAGCCCCTTAAAAAGGATTTGAATGCAATTTCGCTCTCCTTCGGATGCCTCGTGCTCAATGCATTCTTAAGTAAGAATATGTCAGTTGCCTTATCCTCATCTTTATTCGAATACATACCCAAGCCAAAATCTATCAAATACAACTTATCATCTTTAAGCATAAGGTTTGCCGTCGTAAGATCCCCATGAACTATACCGATTTTGTGCATCTTCGCTACTTCTTCCCCTAACTCACTCATGCGGTCAACGGAAAAATTGTCTTTGAACCTCTCATTGCCGAGATATTCCATGTATATGCTGTAATTGTCTTCTGATATCTTTATCGGAGCTGGCACTCTTATGCCGCTTTCAAATGCCCTCCTCATCAGACTAAATTCTAGCCTTGCCCTCCTCTTTCTTATGCTCTCATCTATCTCCTTTATCCTGTATAATTTCTTGACCCTTTCCTTCATGATTATGCCTTTATACAGGTATATCACAGATTCCGCCCCAACTGATATAATCTTCTTTGATTCCATCTCAAGTCCTTATGAAAACTTTATCGCCGTCATTTAAGATGTAATTCAAGCTTACGCTTTGGCCCTGAAACTTAACATTGCTCCCGTACACCTCCGCGTAGCTATTCTTGCCCGTCTTTAAACCAAGCTCCTTCACTAGATCCCTGACAGTGCTGCCCTTCATCATTGGTATTGCGTCCTTTGATTCTTCGGTGTATACCCTTATTATGCCAAAATCCTTCAACGCCTGTGGGATACTTGGATCTTTTGAGACGACGCAGAATTTGTCCTTTATTCCATAATCTCTGTCGGAGATCACAATATCGCTCTGCTCAAAGATCTCAGGGTTATCCTCTTTTTTCCTCATATAGACTACCTGGATATGCATGTCATCTACTATTACCACCCCGTATAATACGCTTCCGAACTTCGCTAACTTAAATCGCGATGATATCTCATCCTCCCTGTAGCCTAGTAAGCAGACTCTCGGCCACTTTTTCTTCAAGGTCTGCACTTTATGCTTCTTAGATTTCTTTCCGGACTCTTTCCTGAGAAGCGACAGCCTTCTTCTTAAATAGCCAAATTCCCTTTCACTTCCCTTATGCTTCGGCAGGATGTGCATCATCTCTATAAGTATCTCCTCCTTCTTTTTCGGGTCCTTTTCCTTGCTGTAAGCTTCGCTTAATTCGTAGTATCTGCTTGGTGCGTTTATCGGCATATTACATCTCACCTATAGTTTATTTTAACTGAGTCCGTCCTAAATATAGGTTTTGGCAGGTAATCTCTATCTGGCTCGTCTCTCATCAGGTATGCAGTGTAGGCGATCATTGCCCCATTGTCGCCAGCATACTCCATCGGTATGCTCTTGAATTTCGTCCCCCTAGTCTCTGACATAATCTTACCCATCTCGTTAAGTCTTTTGTTGGCCGCCACACCCCCAGTTATCACGAAGCTCACTTTCTCAGTGTAAGCTAAAGCCCTCTCGCTTGCCTCCACGAGCATCGAAAATACTGTTTCTTGAAGAGAGAAGGAAAGATCTTCTATACTATACCTATCTTTTATCTTTGAAATGAAGGTTTGGATACCTGAGAGGCTTATGTCCATCCCCTTTATGCTATAAGGCAATGGTATGTACTTCTTCCCTTTCAGCGCGTATTTCTCTATTTCCGGTCCAGCTGGAAAGCTTATACCCATGTCTCTACCGAACTTATCAAGCAAGTTGCCTACGCCTATGTCCTGAGTTTCTCCAAATACGCGGTAATATCCATCTGCAAAGGTTATTATCTGAGTATTTCCTCCGCTTACATACAGCATGACCGGGTCTTCAAACCCGGTTTCCTTCCTCGCAATTTCCAAGTGCGCTATGCAATGATTGACTCCGATAACTTTTTTATTGTATTTTTCAGACAAAAACTTTGCAATCTGAAAACTCACTTTAAGCGGAGCGTATATGCCTGGGCCTTGGGAAAATGCAAATATGTCTATATCTTTTAACTTTATTCCTGCCTTCGAAAGCGCATACTTTATTATCTCCGGAGCCAGCTTGTAATGATGCTCCGCCGCTTCTCTTGGTATTATTCCTCCCCTTGTTGGTCTATAAGTATCCTTCTCATTTGCAAGTATGCTCTTCCCGTCGGTTATACCCACGCCGAAAGTGTGTGCAGTGCTCTCTATCCCTAATACTAACATCTTTAACTTTAGTCTTTACCTCAATTTAAAATTTAGATCTTTT
>JBMFTM010000030.1:0-5219 GCA_049967035.1 Candidatus Acidifodinimicrobium sp. | reverse complement strand
TCAGCGCTTTTTTCAAGTGATCTGAATTAAATTGCGGATTGTGTCTGGATTTTGGTATAATTCTTATGTCTATGACTTCCCTAATTTTATTCTCCCTCATCAATAAAATAAAATCATTTAGGTGCCTTGTTGAGTGCCCGACAGTGAACACTACCTTATCTCTCATTGAATTTGCAGTTATTCTGCCTCCCATTATTATATGTGTTAATCTTTTTGAATCTCTCAGTAATTCAGTTTTGAATTTTTCCACCCGCTCCTTTGATGCTATTCGCCTCGATTCTTTCTTTCAGTGCTTCATCCCCTAGCTCTAATCCACCAAATAGAAATCCGTTGACTATCATTTCCCTAGCTTCTTTCTCATCTATTCCCCTGCTTAAGCAGTAAGTCTCGTTTTGATAATCAATATGCCTTGTAGATGCTGAATGCTTAGCCTTAACGTTGCTTGTTTTTATTTCAAGTGCAGGGATTGAATTTATCTTCGTGTTTTCACCTAGTATTATCCCCTCGCTTGATAAGAAAGCATCCGAATTGTCTGCTCCTTCTTCTATGGTTATGATGTCTTTTATTACGACCTTCGCGTCTCCATCTGCAGACGTGCGGAAATTAACAACACTCTTCGTGCTTTTACCTACGTGCCTCACAAAATCAGTGACATCTATATCTTGTTTCCCATCACATATCATGATCTTATTCTCTTTGTAGTTTGTATTGCCACTAAGTAGTTCAGCGTAGGTCTTGTACCTTACAATCTTCCCGCCTGTGTCTACTGAAATCATCTCTATGTCTCCCTTTGAATGTACCCATATATTTATCAAGGCGATAGTTTCCATTCTGAAGTTCTGCTTTATAAACATAGTAAGCTTACTGTCTTCCTCTGTGAATATGTCTATATTTTTGTATATCCTTGCGTTCTCCGTTTCATTTGTAAGTTCCAGGATAATCCTTGATTGGCTCCCTTTTTCAACGTGAAACACATCTTTGCTTATCTCTAGCTTATCCTTAGTCGTCTCTGTCATATCCAACTCCCCAGATATATCATCGTGTAGGTCTATGAGCTTTCCTGCTGTGAATAGTGCATTGTTCAGGTGCCGCATTTTATCGTGGTAATTTTCATTATACTCTATCAGACTCCTGGACCTGTCCTCGCCTCCAATTGATATAATGTCTCTGTATGCTACGCCATCACTTTTTTTATTAAACCTATAGTCTACTGTTTTATCCAACCCATTATTCATGATGAAATCGATCAACTCTTCCTCATTCATGAATACTTTTTCCCTTGCTTCTGAGTCTTTCTTGAAGAGTGGATTTGCCTCGAACTCAATCGATCTAAATTCTTTGAATTCTCTTTGTTTATAATCGATTAGCCATCTCGGGATAGACAACATGCTAAGTTTCATATCTATGTACGATTTGAACAGGTCGACCATAATCTCTATCCAACTGCGTTTTCCATGTTTATTTTTATGAGCCTATTGAATTCAAGGGCGAACTCAAGTGGCAGCTCCTTTACGAATTCGCCGACGAATCCGAGTACTATCATATTTATTCCCTCATTTTCTGGTATCCCTCGGCTCTCCATGTAAAGCCTCTGGTCTTCTCCGATCTTTCCGACAGATGCCTCATGGCTTACGTCTGCGCTCTCTTCGCTTATTTCCATATAAGGGTATGTATCTGTTCTTGAATGGTCATCGAATATGAGCGCATCGCATGTGACGCTTGTGCTCGAGTCTCTTGATCCGCGCGGTATCTTTACCAATCCCCTGTACGTTGTCCTCCCCCCGTTCAAGCATATCGACTTTGACCTTATAACTGAGCTTGTCGCAGGTGCCAGATGTATAGCCTTAGCGCCGGCGTCTTGGTGCTGGTCTTTGTCAGCAAATGCTATTGAAAGTATATTAGCCTTCGCTCCAGGCTCAAGCATATAGACGGAGGGGTATTTAGCTGTGAGTTTGGCTCCTATGTTTGCGTCTATCCACTCGACATATGCATTCTCATACGCAAATGCTCTTTTGGTGACTAGATTATATACGTCGCTAGACCAATTTTGTATTGTTATGTACTTTACATGTGCGCCTTTCATAGCTATTATCTCTACAACTGCTGCATGTAATGACTCCTTCGAGTAGGTGGTGGCTGAGCAGCCTTCAATATAGGTCACGTCTGCGCCTTCATCTGCTATTATCAAAGTTCTCTCAAACTGCCCCATGTTAGCTGCATTTATCCTGAAGTATGCTTGCAGTGGTAGCTTAACCTTCACTCCTTTTGGAACATATATAAACGAGCCACCAGACCAAAGTGCAGAATTGAGGGCGGCGAATTTATTGTCATTTGGAGAAACTACCTTTCCAAAGTATTTCCTAACCAGCTCTGGATAGTCCTTTACTGCGGAATCTGTGTCGCAAAATATTATTCCCTCTTTCTTTAGTTCTTCTCTGACGTTATTGTATACAACAGTGCTGTCAAACATTGCTTCGACTCCGCCGAGGGCTTTCTTTTCGGCCTCTGGTATGCCAAGCTTATCATACGTGTCCTTTATCTTCTGCGGCACTTCATCCCAACTCGTAGATTTCTTTTCAGATGCGAGAGCAAAGTAGCTAATATCATCCAGATTTAGCTTGTCTAGCCCATCTATCCAGCTAGGCATAGGCCTCCGAGAGAAGAACCTATAAGCGTTAAGCCTGAATTCCCTCATCCAATTGGGTTCCCCTTTTATATCTGATAGGTTTTTGATGGTCTTTTCTGACAATCCGTTCGGAAACCTTATCTTGTAATCTATGTCCTCCTTGAAATCGTATTTATCAGCCTTAATTTCCAGCTTTTCCATTATCAGTCGATTTTGTATCCCCCCTTTTCTATTTCCTCAACTAGCTCCACACCGCCTGATCTAGTAATGCCCCCCTCTTTCATCACGTGTACCAGTGTAGGTTTTATGTGTTTTAGTACTCTGTCATTGTGCGTGATTATAAGGAATCCAGTTTCTGGTAGCATCTCATTCACTGCATTAGACAGGGCTTTCATCGCATCCAAGTCCAGCCCCGTGTCTATCTCATCTAGTATTGCGATCTTTGGTTTAAGCAAAAGAAGCTGAAGAAGCTCAAATTTCTTTTTTTCTCCGCCAGAAAAGCCTTCATTTACATGTCTCTCATTGATGGATTCAGGGAGCCCTATCCTCTGGAGATCCTTCCCAACTATATTCTTGAATTCGCTCATGGCGATCTTAGTTGAGTTGATGCTCTCATAGGACGCTTTCAGAAAACTTAGTGTATTCACGCCTTGCAATGTGACAGGTTCTTGAAAGCTTACAAATATGCCCAGCCTGGCTCTTTCGTGTGGCTTTAGCCCGAGCATATCCGTACCATTGAATTTTATCCTCCCCTCCGTTACAGTGTACCTCTTGTCTCCTAATATCGCCCTTGCGAGCGTCGTCTTTCCACTTCCGTTCGGACCCATCAATATGTGAGTCTCACCAGTCTTCACATGAAGGCTTACTTCCTTTAGCAGATTCTTCTCCTTTATCCTCACGCTTAACTTCTCGATGTCAATCCTGTTTTCCATGTTTTTTCTCCATAAGTTCTATTGGGCAAAGGAAATCCTTTCCTTTCGGTACGTCTACGACTTTATTTTCCCTCGCTTCTCGGCATATCTCGCATGTATGGGAATTCAAATCATAGCTTTCATCTTCCATGTTCTTTATAACTTCCTCGATGAATTTAGACATCCTTTTGTTTTTGATCATCTCATCTGCTATTCTGCCCCTTGCGCCTTTTAGGTACTGTGACACAGCCGGCTGCGTCGTCCCAAGCTTCTTAGATATGTAAGATTGGCTCGCATCCATCTCATGCAGTTTCTCGGCTATCACTGCCCTTGTGGCGGGCATTATCTCCATGAGCGTTTTCTTGCAGAATATTTCGGCCATAGGAAAACTATTGTGTCCGTATATATAAATATAACGGTGTTATATAACCAGCCTTCGCAGGATGGTGCAAACCCTAATCCTAAGGCAGAAATTCAGGCCCTAACTCCTCTAAAGTGTCGTGGTGCTTGTCAAAGTAGCTTCTCACATTCTTCAGCCTATCAGACAGGTAGTCCCCGACTGCTTTTTTGAGATCAAGTGGGTGCAGTGAGCCATTTACAAAGTCTTTCTCTAACTCATCGTAACTGGAGTAGACCACATCCCCCCCGAATTTGGAAGCCCTCTCAATTTTAAATTTATCCTCAGCTGCGAATACTATGTAGTTTGCTATCTGAAGCACGAAGTTGTCTTTCGTTTCTTTCTCCGGGCAGTAAGCTCCATTTATCTTCTTCTTTATCGATTCCTCCGATTCATAAACTTTTATATGGCTATTGGGTATGGAAGAACTCATCTTTGTTCCGGGCCCGAGCAATGATGTGACAAGCGGCATCATCACCTCCACTCTCTTTCTATAGCCGATCAGCGGGAGGGTTTCCCTCGCAAACATCAAAATATGCCTTTGGTCCGTACCGCCTAGCTGTGCATCAACGTCAAGGTACTGTTCATCAATAGCCTGCATTATCGGGTATATCAGCTCGCTTACCTTTGGATTTTTCATCCTGGTTACTTCCGAGGCGGCTCTCATTGCCCTCTCTACAGTTGACATAGAAGAGATCTTTAACACATCAAGTACGTAATCATGCTTTAATTCAAAATCTGAGCCCCTGAAGAACTTTGGCTTTCCGTTTTTCCAATCAAATGACAGTTCTATGCAGGTCTTTGTGTATTCAACCCGCTTATCCAAGTCTTCCCACTTTGCTTTCAAATCATCAAGGGCTGCGTGTATATCAGCCAGGAGTATCTTGGTCTCGAATCCTGCCCGCGAAAAATCTAGCAGTTTGCCTATGGATATAAGGTGCCCTATATGAAGCGGGCCTGTGGTAGCCCGTCCTATGTATACCGATGGTTTAGCCTTCTCAGCAAGGAGGGATCTCATCTCCTCTTCGGTAACAATCTCAGCCGTTCCCCTCTTCACGATCTTAAATCTCTCATCTTTATCCATGTAAATACCTCCTCCTTTGAACCTTTTATATCTTTACAGCCTCCTTATTTACTCCTTCTTTCAGACCGAGTGATTAACCCCTTTCATTTTCAATGTTTATATACCCGCATCTTTTTTTTTCATTAGTATGAATATCAAAGAGGGACAGCTTTTTCCAGATTTTACGCTAATGTCGGATGATGGAAGCGATGTCTCGCTATC
>JBMFTM010000029.1:0-5288 GCA_049967035.1 Candidatus Acidifodinimicrobium sp. | reverse complement strand
GGGGGCGATTCCATCCCAAAGATACATTCTTAGAAGAGATTATCAACTTTCAAGGTAGTATACACAGGAATAAAAAGATAGTAAACATATAAAAATATGAGGCGAATAAATAAAGCATGCGGAATTACAAATTCAGGTAGTTCGCATGAGAAAAGACGATAAGTAGGAATGGGCGTGTAGCTTAACCTCGGAGAGCATGCGGTTGAAGCCCGCACCATGGGAGTGCAAATCTCCCCATGCCCACTTTATTGATGATTCTGCACGAATCGTGAATGTTAAAGGGATTTTTATAGTGAGCGATTCAATTAATATAGTAATTCATCAAATTCTTACTTCGTAGGTTTCAATATGCATTTATTGATACTATTCTTATTGAGTCCATTTTCATCAAAGCGCTTCACTTCATACTTTCCTGCTTTTTCTATTTCACTTGCGACATCCCCCCACGAATTAATTCATGATTTAAGCATTTTGTTTACTCTACTCCACAAAATGTATACATTTTGTTCCCTTTAATCCACAAAATGCAAACGCTTCGTTTAGCCGTAACAATTCACATTTCGACCGAAGAAACTCACTTTGCGTTCAGCTTTGCTTCCACATACATCGCTGCATTCCAAAGCTGATCCCTGCTGCCGTAATGCCTTCCGCTGTCAGGGTCATACCACTCATAGAAACCATGTAGCTTTTCCAGCTTATTCGACTCTTCCCTGGCCTCCCTTACTCTTCCCATCTTGTTCAAGGCAAGTATCGAGTAGTATGAAACGAATGGCCATATGGAGTAGATGTGATTGCAGCTGCTTGCATCTACTGTTCTCTTATCCCAGATCCTGCCTACATCGATGTTCGCTTTTATCCCGTATCTTGAGGAGGCGTTAAGAAGCTGCTTTGAGACTTGCGGATACCTGCTCTTTGGGATTATATCGAAAAGCACGGCCAAAGAAGCGCCTAAGGGATCTATGTTTTTTCCGCCCAGAAAGTCAACATAATATCTTCCATTCCAAAAGCGCCTGTTTATGGCTCTCTTCACTTCAAGCGCCCTGCTGTCATCCCCAACTTCCCTATAAACTCTGTAGAGGATCACATTATTTGAAAGCAAAAACTTATCACCTAGCGAAAAGAGGCTGTCCCTCCAATCCCCCCCTCTAAGTAGCAACCCGTCCGTCTTTTTCTCGATGTTGCCAACGGCCAGCCTTATCTTCTTCTTCAAAGAGTGAAGGAGTTCCTCGTTTTTTGTGGCATCAACAAATTTATAGATCAGAAGCGTGCCCAAAGGCGTGGAGTCAACAGTCCAGTGCCTGTAACGGGTCTCAATCGTCTGCCGAGACTTTATTGTTTTTATGATCTTCCTGCCTCTAAGCTCCAGGTACAGCTTCCTTGGCGCCCACTTATACCTATGATCAAGAAAATATCTTGGAAGCGCACCGTCCTTAGCCTGGTTTTTCCAGATTATTTGTATATGCTGTTTAACCTTCTCTGCCAGACCCAGCCTGACCAGCGGCTCTAAGCTGTAGAAGAGATCCCTGGTCCAATATTCATATCTATATCTGTCAGAACTCGCATAGAACCCAAATTTACCGACGCAATTAGAAATGGACTGTATAGCTTCTTTTATTTTATTCCTCATACCTTAGATTTTATGCGCTGTTGGATAATAAATGCTTGTACAACGATATCAGCTTATCCGCAGACTTTATTATACTGTATTTCCTTGCCACTGCCCTTGGATTGTATTTTTTCCTATTCTCCGCGATTTTAACCGCCTTGCTTACAAAATCTGCCACATTGGTTATCTCAAAAGTCTCCCCGCTTGGCCCGGCCTTGACAAACTCAGATTGCGCCCCTGTTTTTGGCACAAGTATCGGCAGGTTGAAGCTCATCGCTTCAAGGTCTGCTATTCCTGCCGTATCAAAAGTCGATGGATTGCAGAAAACATCAGCAGCTCTGTAGTAATATTTCTTCTCCTTATCCTTGACAAACCCTGGGAAAAAGACATTCGTTAGCTTCATCTTCTCGCTCATCTTGATGTAATGCTTAAGCTTGTTCCCGCTACCGGCTATTATTATCTTGAAGCCTCTTTCGCCCAGCTTCTTCGCAGACTCCAACAGAAAATCAATATTCTTCTCATCGTCCACCCTGCCAAGATAAAGCAGAAACTTGTCCTTAAGGCTCAGGTTCAAGTGCTTTCTCGCCTCTCTCTTGCTTATATTAACATTTCCCATAACCTTTATACCGTTTTCCACAACCTCGGTGTTCACTATCCCATTCCTTTTAAGGAGCCTTCTTACAAACCTTGAGGGGGCGACCACTCTATCGCTTAGAAAATAGTATACCCTCAGGTACCCTACCATGAAAAACTTTGATATTTTCAGCAAGACTCTGTTCGACGACAAAAAGGGCACTGTATAGCCTATGTACTTTGAAAGCGCCTTTTTATGGAAGAGGTATGTGTGGAAGGTACTTACGAGCTTCGAACCGGTCACCTTCGATGCCACTACCGCAAATAATCCCATCAAAAATGGGGAATGAGAGTGGACTATATCAAATTTCTTTCCATTCAGCGCCTTCAGAAGGGTCACCACATCCACAGCCACAGTGTGCTTTCTGTCTATGAACTTAGGCCCTCTTAAAACTATGACATGCGGGTCATTCTTAGCGAATTCTGCTGTCCTGCTGTCTCCCGCGGTTATTATGAACACTTCATGCCCTCTGCGCTCAAGCTCCTTGCGCATCTCCATTACGTAGCTTGTAGTGCCCGCTGTTATCGGTGGATAATCATCGGTGTAGAAGGCTATTCTCAACTTCTTCATAGGGAATAGTAGACTACAACCATTTTAATAGGTTTGATTCATTGAATTTTTACTACTAGTATTGTGTGTATTATTAGAAAAACTAAGCCTTGCGAACGAAGCTGTCTAGGAAGGTTATCTTCTTCTCCAACTCTTTTATCCTCTCCAACTTAGTCTCCAAAACCTTCTCGGTGTCGATATGCGTGAGTATGTTGCCGCAGTTTGAACACTTGAAGTCATTCTCCAAGGCTGTTCTGGCGTCATAAACCCTATTGCATACCGGGCATGTGTAGTACTCCTCCACCTTATTCAGGTCCACCGCCTTCTTTATCTGCTCTATCTCGTCCTGGTACTCCTGCTTCAAAGCTGATATCAGAATATCAGAGTTGGCAAACCAGTAATAGGTGTACCATGCCTTCTTGCCGCGCTTTTTCCTGATGTATGACACCAGCCCCTTGCTGAACAGCTTGTACAGATCCTTCCTTATGGTATTTATCTTCTCTACACCCAGCTTTCTCGCAAGCTGGCTTTCCTCCACTACGTCCTTCTCTATGAGGTATTTGAATATCTTCAAGCCATTCTCTCCGCCGGCCTCATAAATGTATTTTTCAGCTTCCTTCAACGACAGGAGCTTCTTTGAATTGATCATCTTCTTGTTTTGGTTAACGCTTGCAATCGATATAGCCCTTGATTTATTGCCCTTGGCGGCATTGTTTTTGAAGGACTTCTTCGCCTGCTTTTTTGATGCTTTCTTCTTAATCTTCTGTTTTTTGGCCATATGACTCTCTATTATTTAACTATGCTTCTTAATAAGTTTATCTACTTTATCAAGGCAAACAGGTATGAACCGAGCGGAGTGAGCAGCAGCACAAAGATTGAAAACGCGATTATTATGTAGTTTGTGACAGCCATCAGCTTTTTCTTATCTTTTATCACGTAACTCAAAGCGACATTGACTATCTTGCACCCGTCCGTTATGTAGAATATCGGCAGAAGGTTGGCCAAACCCAAACCCAAGCCTATCAGGAAAAGCCACAGAAGAAGGCCATCTATCCAATAGAGTATCTGAGAGTTCAAGGCAGTTGTCGGAAAGGCTGTCGAGGATATGGGGTTTATCAGAAAAGGCTGCTCATTGACCGCCGTAAGGAAAACCCCGGTGAAGTTGCCTATGTAGCTGTGGGTCGATGAGTTTATGGCAGTTGAAAACACAGATTTGATACTGAATACGCTGCCACTTGCGTTCGTTAGATTGACGTACTGGCCAGGCTGTACCCCGCGCATGAGGCTGATAGCTTGGGCTGCTGAGTAGAAATTCTGTCCATTTATCTTCACTATTGACAGATTTTGTGGGAGGTGCATTGAATATGCGGGGCCCGCAACTGCTGAGCCTATGTGCAGGACAAGAGGGGAGAAGGTGATTAAACCTGATGAGACCAGAAAATTTGAAAGAAATATGTACAGGGCAAATGCTATCAGCCCTATGATTATGTTCGTGAATGACCCTGCTGATAAAACCCTGAGCTTGTTCAGCCTTGATGCTTTCTCAAACTGCTTCTCATCCGGCTCAACAAAAGCCAAGGGCAGGAAAGCCAAGAAGAAGCCGAAACCGGAAGCCTTCAGCTTTATCTTCTTTGAAAGCGCAACGAAGCCGTGCGAAGCCTCATGCACGGCCACAAGGACTATTATGGCTATCAGCCAATACAGTATCGGAACGCCAAGAACCCCTGGAATCCCATTGAAGGGCAGTACCGGATAGAAAGCCGCCATGGTCGTGGTTGGATGATAGAACATAAGGGAGAAATATGGTATCAACAAATACAGCATGTAGCCTATAGAACCGAAAGCGACTGCGACCCCCACAGTGCTGTAGATGTTTATGATTCTTTTGTACTTCGAGATCCTCTCCATCAGCTTCAGCCCAAACTTGGAACGGTATATGAATAAGACCTTGCCCTCGACTGAGAACCTCTTCCTGTTGAATATCACGAACGCGATTATCAAAACAACGAGTACCAGCGCTGCTAAGTTATTTTCATTACTGTACACAAATGACAAAAAGGACATAAGCGTTAACTGATCACGCCTTAAGCTTCCTAAGCTCCTTGTGCTTCGGCCTCAATGCAGTGCTTCCACACCTTCGGCATTTTACCTTTCCCTCTCTGATCAGCTTCTGATTCGAGATCCTTATCTTGGCTTTGCAGTTCCTGCATATGTATATGTCTTTGAACAGCCTGTTGTCAGCCACCGGATTTGCTTTTTCCATAGACTATGTAGGTCACGCTTATCGTATATAAATATATTTTGAATAGATATTTAAATGATAAACCACAAAATAAAATGTCTATCAGATGTGAGCGGGAAAACCCACGATTTAAATCATGGGATGAAAGCGAACAAAAAATGGAAAACATAAATAGCAAAAGAGGTAAAATAACAGCATGATAACGACATACAAATTCAGGCTGTATCCGGATAAGAAGCAACAGGAAATATTCTCCA
>JBMFTM010000028.1:0-5371 GCA_049967035.1 Candidatus Acidifodinimicrobium sp. | reverse complement strand
GTCATCTTTTTATTGTATCTACAAGGTCTTTTGCATGGCAGAACCGCAGCGGGGATATATCAGCTCCCCTGCCCACCTTTATTAACTCCACCATGGCATCAGTCTCATCTATGCTGTCCTCTAAAACGTTGATGATCCTTCTGAAAGGAGTCTCCATAAGTCTAAGTACCTCCTCCGGTTTGTGCATGAAGACAATGTATGTCTTCAGGCCATGCAAAAGAATCCCCACCTCATCAGATTCAAAGTTTATGCCCTGCTCTTTTAGTTTTGATTCAGATATTTTCTTCAGGAGTTGATTCACAAACTTGCTCCTGTTCATGATCTTCCCCTTAGATTCTTCATCTACATGCAACTCTCCTGCTCTCTCCTTGTTTGGGTAGAGGAACTTCGCCTCCCTGTGCTCGTCAAGTTTAACGCAGACCTCATAGAGCAGGCCGGACTTCAAAAGCGCAGACTTGGTCGAATCAAAGTCTTCCTTACTTATGTTGAGGTTGTCTCTGTGGACTGAGAGATTCTTGAAAGGATTAGCTATCACTTCATGTATCATCAGGTCTGCGAGGTCTACTTTCTTGTCCACTTTCATAAAGGAGAACTTGTCCATATTCCTTCTGATCTTCTCATTAACTTCATCCAAGCTGATGCTTTTGTCTCCATCTGCCTTGTAAGCCCTCATGACGCCGTAGGGGCTGTAATCCTGCGAGAGCACAAGGAATTCCCCGATCTTTAGCTTTGATATCAATTTGAACGCATCGTTTACGCCGGCGTAGTCAAACACGACTGACAAGTCCTTCATCAAGTTCATGCTCCCAATGAACTTTGTATTTGAGTTCTGTATCGCAGAGGACAGGAGAGAGGAGATCTGTTGGTCGGCGAATATAAACCCCACGCCAAGCTCCCTCATCTTGGATATGAGGGTATGGAGCAGAGGCACGCCCATCGCTTGATCCCTCTCCTTATTGATATCTAATATCGTATGGGCATCGTCTATGACAATTACTCTATGCAGGGCCCCTCTCTTCGATGCGTCGTTCATGTTTAGGTGGTATAAGTAAAGAATGACAAAAGAAGCCAAGAATGACTGCTCTGCCATGCCAAGTCTGTCTATGCCGAAGAATAGGTTGTAGCGTTCCATCTTTGAAAGGTCAAGACCTATGTTGCAGTCAAATATGCTGGTGGATGCGAGCACCGCCTTTATCCTCCCCAAGACCACCCTCGCGTATTCATTTCTACCGCCTGATTCTATATATCTTGCCAAGTCACTGAGAGATGGGGGATAATCTTTCTTCCATGACTTATAAAGGTTTATTATAGATTCAAGCAGGAAATCCCTGCTTCCGACGAGCAGTGAGAAGGAGTGGGAGAAAACGTCAGCAACATGCATCGCCCACTCTGTCTCGCTTACCCCGCTGGGCGGCGCCAACACATTTATCCTGAAGCTGCTGCTGTCAAGGTAAAACGAATCCTCCTCCGCTCCAAAAGACACATAGTCTTTCTTTATATCGAAGACTATGTACTTTATATTGGTGAGAAACAAACTTTTTAGGATTCTCTTGATTAGGGATGTCTTTCCATGCCCTACTGATGCGATGATAAGCACATTCCTATTTAGGTCCTCCCTTGATAATGTAAATGGCTCGATCTTTCCATGCTTGTTTATCACCTCACCTATCACAAATTCCCCACGCGGCTTGTGATCCTCTTCGGCATTCGGCACCGTATTCAATAGCGCTTCGGAGGTTGCCCTCTCCAGCATTTCGATCAGCCTTGAAAGCAAGAAGCTCCTCATTTCCGTGTCCTTCGTCCTTAGGTATCTCTCTATCAGCGGCGTGAATTCAGATCGGTCTATAACCCCTTCATACTGCTCCAATATCTCTAATACCCGCCCTATGGATGCCTTATCTTCCAAATCAATCGCCTCCTTCTAGGCCCGGAAGCTCATAGATCAATGAGGCAAGGTACAGTTTTCTCTCCCCATCAAATGTGGTCTGATACCCGGAGAATAGGAAATTGAATATGGACTGCTTTATGTAACCTGATGATGTGCATTGAGACAGAGCCTCGTCTATCTCCTTCTTGCTAAGCTTTAATGTGCCTTTCAGATAGTTTAAGCCAAGACCATTCTTGACCGCAAAGAGCACCGCTATACTTTTGTAATCCAGATCAGCCAGCTCCTTCTCTACGCACTCTCTGCATAAAGGAGGTGAGATATCGAATGCGTGCTCCTTACATATCACTCCTCCGCATCTAGAGCAGAATATTATGTCGTCCATTGATTTTATCACATGGTTGCCGTTCTTGCAGAAAGGCAAGACCTTAACTTTCATCACCCCGCCATTGGGCAATGACAAGTTCCTGTAACCGCCGAGGGAGTGGGTGTCAAGTACAAAGCTTTCTTGTTCAGGGATCACGCCAAGGTTGCGATCATCACCTATGTTAATCGTGTTGCTCTCATTGTTGCCAGAGTTTGAACTCCCTGATTCCAGTTCAGATATTCGTTTGTTCAAACGCTCTATCTCTTCGTATAGTCTGTCAACTTCAGATTCCATAGATATATGCCCTGATTAATGAAGTAAAGCTGATTAAGGAGCTGTATATATAACTGAAGGGTGATTCGAGTGGGGATGTTTTAAGTGATGCCGAACCTGCCTCAGTTTTCAAAGCGGAGAACTCAAAAGTGTCCGACTCCCCGCCGCAATTTACAGTCAAAGCCTCACTTTGCCCAGGATCCGCTGAGAACCGATACATAGTTGTCTTACCCCGCTGTGAGACATTTGATAACATCGAGATATTTGATATTGTAAGGCCGCCGGCCAAATCTTGGCTGATAGAACGATTAAATGCAGAGCCCAATTTAGAAGCTAAGAGGGTGTAAGTCTTATTTACGGTGGACAAGAAAGCGGTAAGATTTGAATTCATCTCTTCCTCTATGATTTTAGCAGGAGTATAATTGCAGATAGAGTAGTAATACTCATTGTAAACTGGAGCTCTCCCCTCGCCTCTGATTGCAGTGTTGTTAATGAGGCTTGAGATATTCTTATTTTCGCTTGTTAGCCTCTGACTGATGTTGTTGATTGCCGACCTAAGGTCTGATAATGAATAGTTTATAGGCGAGGTATAATTAGAGATTCCATACTTTAATGACAGGATAGTGCTGTTAACCGAATCGATTCTAGTCTCTAGATTTCTAAGTAGATTCGAAGCCGAATCCGCCTCGGCTGACAGATTCAAAATACTAGAAGAGATTCTCGATGTGGAATTATTTGTATAAGATGACGAATACAGAAGCTTGGATATGCTTCTGTTTTCAGAAGAGAGCTCTGAACCTAAATCGCTTATCAGACTTTTGACTTTGCTGTTTGATAAGGAAACGTTGAGGATGCTGAGGATTGTCCTGTTTTCAATAGCAAGCCTGTAGCCCATCTCTGCTATCGTTTCATTAAGTTTTTGAAGCGAACTGCCTATATTGGAGAGATAGCTTGTTTCTTTAGCCTCCAAACCTAGAGTTGTGTTGTAAACACCCCCTATGCCACTCTCCACAGATTTAAGTAAACCTACCTCACCGGAGCTGTTAGATATTGACATATTCAATGTCGAATTTATGTTACCTAACTCCTTTAAAATTTTATTAAGAGAATTATATATTGAATTAAGAGCGGTTGAACTGTTTGTATTGTTAAGATCGCTTACAACATTAGTCTGATTGATAGTAGTCGCATTGTTTAAAGACCCAGTACTATTAGGCTGTGGGGTTGTTAAAGAAACTCCTGCTTTCAAAAGGACCGATTGCGGCACTTGAAATGCAACTACCTCACCATCGCCACCTACGCCACCCGCTGCGCCATTATAACCGGTGCCACCAGCACCGCCGCTTACTTCTATACTAGCCGAAGCATGATTTTCCGATTTTGTGTAAAGAAGTTCAACCACACCTGCTCCGCCTCCGCCGCCACCTCCCCCACCAGCGCCTTCTACGCTAAGACCTGCTTGCCCATTGTTATTAACTGTGCCATTGAGGTTTACTACCTGACCAATGAGGATTAAACCCTGTGAACCACCCCCTCCATTTGCGCCAGCACCGTATTGTGTACTGGTACCTCCCGCGCCGCCGCCAGCCCCATTAAGAGTGCTAATGTTTAATGTATAGTTTATTAGACTCCCGCAGGGGCCTGCGCCGTTTTGATTTGAGCTCGATGAACCACCAAACATGCTGGGCATGGTAGGGGCCCCCAATTCACCCCCTGGGCAATATGTAGAACCGCCGTTTGAACCGCCGGTATTATCATTGCCACCGCCAGCGCCTGAACCTCCGAATGAATGTGGGAAGCTTTGCCCCTCTGTTGATGAACCAGTAAAAGATGCTACGCCACCATAAGTAAAAAGGTTATGTTGTAAAGAGGAACCAGGATAAAAATCTATTGTAGATGAATTTAAGTAGTCTTGATTAAGTATCACAGTCCCATAAGAGCTTATCATTTCTAGAGGGGATATAAACGTCGCATTTAAGGTGGAAGAGTGACTGATATATATGTTATTAACATAGACCCCTGCAGAGGATAAGGATCCCTTAGATATATTGAGGGTGCCTGTGTAGATTTCCCCTGGGCCAGAAATTGAACCGCCGTATTTTATATTCACCCCTTGAGCGGCACAGATACTATGGCCATCTAAACTTAAAGCCGCAGATATGACTACTGAACCAGAGATATTATAATCAGCAGTTAATGCGCTTGGAGATGAATAATTCATACTTATATTCTGAGCATTAGCACAATTTGTAAAACCAAAAACAGGTTCTATAGGTAAAATGAAAGTAACAATGGATACTAATACAATAAAAGTTAAAATCTTCAGAGCTTCGACTGTTAACATATACTAAACTCCTCGGCTGAACCTTCTTTTACTCGGGTAGAATAAATCCTAAGGATTATTTTCATCCGTATCAACTGTAAAATTTCATTTATCATTCTTTCATTATAGAAACTCATTATATTTAAATCTTTCGGTTGCTATTTCTCAAAAGAAACTTATTCTCCAATAATCTTAAATTGTCATACAAAGACTTTCTATTTCTTTAATAAGAGATTTCCTTATATTTAAAACTTTCTACTGTTCATAATTTTAAAATAGTAAAATACAAATAATAATTTACACACAATGAAATGAATCTAATGTTAATGCTCTACAAGGAATAACTCAAATTATAAAAGAAAGAAGGGTGGATAGAATACTGACTTAAAGAGGATCGGTGATTTATGAGATAAGCTATACAAAGCATATCCAAAAACAAAAAATACTGATACAGAAATTAATGCAGTCTGTGGAGATCTGTGCATAATGAGATAAACCTGAAGGCTATGCTTTACAATGAACT
>JBMFTM010000027.1:0-5578 GCA_049967035.1 Candidatus Acidifodinimicrobium sp. | reverse complement strand
GCTTTGGAAGCGTAATTTGATTATATACTTAAAACGATAAGCTCATAAAATCTAAAGTATTTATACTAGTAATTACATATAATTATTAGTAATTATATGAAAAACTTGGATATAAAAATCGAGAGGCAGGTATGAAAGCTAAGAAATTTACGACTATATCTATACCAACTCAGTTAGCGGATAAGGTGAGAAGCATGATAGCAAATACTGGCTTCACTTCTTTATCAAGCTTTGTGGAATATGTCTTGAGGGATATTGTCGTAAATAGCAACAACAAGGAAAAAAAGAAAAAATTGGACGTTTCAGACGTCGAAGAAAAGCTTAGGAGGTTGGGTTATCTATGAATTCGGAAGCGGAATCTATGGTAGGCAGCAGAATAGAGGGGGGGTTGTCTTTAGACGCTAAAGAGAAAATAGCCAGCGTAGTTATAGAAGACGCACTTAAGAGGTTCAAAAGACCGACGGTGGTTTGGAGTGCTGGAAAAGACAGCACGGTTGTTCTAGACTTGGTTCTTAAGGTTTGCAAAAGGTTAAAAATCAGCAATCCGCCTGCTTTATTTATAGATCATGGGCAGCACTACGATGAGACATTAAAGATGCTGACAGAGATAAGCAGTAAATGGAATTTTAAGATGATATATGCGAGGAATGAAGACGTCCTTAAGAATGTTGATAAAAACGGTAAAATCAAAGTTAGCTCATTAAGCAAGAAAAATCAAGAAGAAGCAAGACGCATAGGCTTTACTGGTAAGGAGTTTGACTATGGTTTAGAAACGGAGGTAGGAAACCATCTTCTTAAGACTGTAGCCATGAACGAAACAATAGAAAAGTACAGGTTTGATGCTCTATTCACAGGTGTCAGATGGGATGAGAATGAAGCAAGATCAAGGGAGGTCTTCATAAGCCCAAGGGTGAATCCCGCACATGTTAGAGTGCAGCCCATCCTGCCATTCACAGAGAGAAATGTATGGGAGTACATTTTCAAGTACAAATTACCAATACATCCACTTTATAAGCAGGGTTATCGTTCAATAGACGGTAAATTTGATTCGAAGAAAACCAGTGATATCCCAGCATGGGAGCAGGATCTTGAGCACACAAAGGAGAGAGCTGGCAGATCCCAGGACAAGGAAGGAGTAATGGAGAAGCTTAGGCTCTTCGGATACATGTAAAAACCGATTGGTGTAAGCAATATCCTCTTCGCAAATGTTTGGATAAAAGCGCTGTTTTCCCGTTTTTGAAATTAATGGAACGATAAATGCTTAACTAATCCGCCGATAATCCCAATTTCGTAAGGTAGGGGGATGAAAGGCGGTAAGGATAGTATTTATGTAAGAAATGGCAAACAAAAATATGGTGTTGAAGCGAGAAGCCTCATGCGGAAGCTTTGGGGTAGTTCACAGGAAATCATAGTATTATTATATGTACAACAAAGCAGACATTCTTGAAGAAAATGAGAGGCTAGTGAAGGACTTCCAGGCTGTGCCATTCTCAAGGTTGAAAGAGGCCCCAGATTTTTATACATTCAAAAGGTCTTTATTCTTTTCTCATAGAGACTTCGACAAATTCTATAGCAAGCTTAAGAACGGGGAAAAATCTGCATTGGTCTCCGGTCTTAATCCCTCAGGTACTCTGCAGTTGGCGCATAGGGTTGTATTTGACACTGTTCTATTCTTTCAAAGAGAATTTAAAGTTCAGACTTTCGTGCCTCTTTCTGACGATGAAAGCTACGTTGCAAGAAAAGTTGCCAGCAGGGAGGATGCGGTCAAACATGGTTTGGAGCTCATAGTTGATCTGTTGGCATACGGCTACGATAAGAAGCTCACAAAGATAGTTTTTGACTTTGTTTATCCTGAAATATTCAGCATCGCAATGACCTTGTCTAGATCAGTGACCATGTCTGAGATAAAGGCAGTTTATGGATATACTAATGATAATAATGTCGGTTTGCATTTTTATCCCACCGTACAGGCCGCCCATGTGATACTTCCAGAGATAAAGTATGGTATAAAGAATACATTAGTACCAATAGGACCGGATGAAGATGCGCATTTGAGGCTGGGCAGGGACATAGCCGAGAGGATGGGCTACACCAAGCCTGCTATTCTTCATTCTAGGTTCCTGCCTGGTATGGACGGGTTGAAGATGTCTAAGTCCAGGCCAAACGCAGCAATTTTCCTGCATGATCCGCCGGAAGTGGTTGATAAGAAGATTAAAATGGCATTTAGTGGGGGGAGAGACACAATAGCTGAGCATAGGAAGTATGGCGGGAATCCTGATATAGACATACCCTTCCTTTATCTGTCTTCCTTCTTTTTAAGCGAAGCGGAAACAAAAAATATTAGCGAGAGCTATAGAAAAGGTGAAATATTGAGCGGGGATCTCAAGAAAATGTTGACTGAAAGCATAAACAAATTCAACGCCGAATTTAAGAAGAAGAGGGAAGCAATCACTTTTTCAGACATAAAACAGGTACTTCTAGTGGATGAGAGCAAATTTGATCTTCTTGAGAGTCTATTCAAAGACTTGAAAGAATCAAGTTAAAGATATAGATATATATAATTCATATTGTTAATAATTATAGATGGCTCGATAGCTTAGCTCGGTTAGAGCACTGCTCTTATATAAGCATGCTCCAATATTTAGGTAAAGCAGGGGTCGCGAGTTCAAATCTCGCTCGAGCCATCTTCTTTTACTATTAGAGAGAATCAAGTACTGTCTTTGCGAATCTAGGATTATTGCTCGTGATGGAGTCCACGCCTATGCTTGCTGCTCTCTTTATCTCTAACTCGCTATCAACTGTCCATGCGGCTACTTTGAATCCATTATTATGTGCGAGGTCTACGTCTTCTTTATAAATCAAATTGAATGAAGGCTGTACCCAGTTTGCACTAATCTTTTTTGATATGTCAATCATCCAGCTCACCTTGGAGACAAATAGCACGCCTAACTCGATTGTTTTATCCAATTGTCTTATCCTTTCTAAAGAGTCAAAGTCAAACGATATTATCTGTACTTTATTCTTAACTTTATATTTATCGATTAAGTCAAGGATTTTCTCCTCGATTTTCGGGTATATTTTATAGCTTTGCTTTATCTCTAGGTAATAATGAATATCAGTGCCTATGCTGTCGAATACCTCTTTGAGCGTAGGAACTTTTGTTCCTTTCCATTTCTGCCCGAATTTTATACCTGCATCCAATTTTCTTATCTGTTCCAAAGTGTAATCATGTATAAAGCCTTTGCCTTCCGTGGTTCGATCTAGAGTCTCATCGTGCATCACTATCAGTTCATTATCCTTTGTAGTGTGCAGGTCCATCTCTACCCCATACACACCTATCTCTTTTGCTGTTTTGAAGGAGGGTATGGTGTTCTCAGGTGCTTCAAATGCGGCGCCTCTATGGCCATAAAGAACTGGTTTTACCATACCTTATTAAATTATTTATTTAATTTAAAGGTTCACAGTAAAGATATAGTAGTATGGAGAGATATAGTGAACTCTTTGATGAGAATACGAGGAGAAAAGCTCATGAATTCTATCTGCTATGTCATAATCTGAAGAGGTGGCATTCTAATGGAGTTTTAATCGTGATGGACGCGTGCTTAACAAGTAGTGGCTTGAACTATTTCAGTGTCGTGGTCCCGAGGGTGCAAGAGTTTTATGTCAAATACATTAAAACTAGGAGAATAATCGATTCAGATGATGTTCTAAAGAATTGGGGAGAATTAAGTTTATTCTCAAATTTCAAGAACAAGAGAGTTTGGAGCTGCTTCTTTGAAGTTCTCACTTTTATATCCAGCTCTAAAAAGAAGCAGGAGAGAGATATCGGCGCGCTCCATAGGTGGGCTGTGTCCGCTGATTACAGCGACATGAGAAGCGACCCGATTGGAAAAATCAAAGGAATTGGAATAAATACTTTTCAATACCTTAGGATGCAATCAGGCGTGGATACACTCATGCCAGACAAAATAATAAGAAGATGGCTTGAGAGGCAGTTACAGCGTAAAATAAATGATGATATAAATTGCATAAGCTATGGAACTGGTATAGCAGATAAGCTGAAAATAAGCCCCATAGAGCTTTGCTGGGCGATATGGATAAAGGAGAGTGGGGAAGCTGAAAAGATTCCGATATAATTTTAAATACTATGTAGATTTTTAGTAGGCAATGGAAGAAGTTTATCGCGAGGATTCGTATTTGAGGCGGCTAGAAGGAAAAGTTATAGGTATAACCTCTGATGGCATAAAGCTCGACAAGACAATATTCCATCCAAGGGAAGGTGGTTTAGAGGCCGATTCTGGATATTTAATCAGAAAAAACGGCGAAGAGGTAAAGGTGATAGACGTAAAGAGATTTGATGGTGAAGTTGTTTTAGCCGTAGGCAAACCTTTAAAAGTTGGTGAGGATGTCATTCAGAAGCTAGACTTTGACAAGCGCCTGAAATTGATGAGACTTCACACAGCTTCTCATATAATAGCAAGCATAATGTTCTCCAAGTATAACGCCTCGATAATAGGTGGGAATATCACAGAGGAATACGCTAGGGACGAATTCCCAATCGGAGACAAAGACATGTTCTCAAGCGTTATTGATGAAGCCAATAACATTGCTAATCAGGGGATAGAGTTGAAAGCGTATGAACTAGAGAAGGAGAAAGCAATGCAAATCCCAGGCATCGTAAAGCTTGGTGAGAGAATGCCACCGGATGTTAAAGTCTGGAGGATTGTTGAGATTCCGGGTGTAGATATACAAGCAGACGGAGGACCCCATGTTAAGAACACTAAAGAGATTGGAAAGATAGTTCTAATAAAATT
Organism: Candidatus Acidifodinimicrobium sp.; assembly: GCA_049967035.1. Taxonomy (GTDB): domain Archaea; phylum Nanobdellota; class Nanobdellia; order Parvarchaeales; family Parvarchaeaceae; genus Acidifodinimicrobium. The sequence goes on along the minus strand of JBMFTM010000027.1, from coordinate 764 downwards.
TGAAAGCAAAGGTAAGGATAGGAAGAGGATATACTATACTGTCGAGTGATCCTCGGAGAAAATTTAGCTTTTCAGTAGTGCTTCTTTCAATTCTTTTATAGCATCATCCTTGCTTGAGAAGCCTTTAAATTTCATGAATTTACCTTTTTCTAGCTCCTTATAGTGTTCAAAGAAGTGTTTCATCTTATCCTTGAGATATTGAGGCAAATCATCAGCTGTTTTTATGTCAGCAGAGGCTGGATCTATCTTATCTACTGGGACAGATATAACCTTATTGTCCACCCCCTCCTCGTCTTCCATCAGCGCTATTCCGATTGGCCTGCATTTTACTATGACGCCCGGAGATATAGACACGGAAGAAACAACAAGCACATCCAGCGGGTCACCGTCCTTGCTCTTCGTATTCAGCACAAACCCGTAATTCATCGGATAAACCATCGATGTGAAGAGAACCCTATCTAGTTTTATATTTTCAAGTTCTTCATCATATTCATACTTCATGTTGCTGCCTGAAGGTATCTCTATGAACGCGTAGAAAGTTTCAGGGAAATCCTCTGTCTGCTTGTTAAATTCCATGAGATATCTATAATACCCACGTATATAAATTTTATTGCTTCATTCTGTCTTGGGGAAAGTATTTTAATCTCCGGATTGAATTAATTGTTTATTCGGGTCGTTGGCCAAGCGGCCTAAGGCACTCGACTGATAATCGAGAGATCGGGGGTTCAAATCCCCCACGGCCCACTATAGTTTTGTCAGTTTAA
>JBMFTM010000026.1:0-6553 GCA_049967035.1 Candidatus Acidifodinimicrobium sp. | reverse complement strand
CTGACCTAAAAGGCAAAACAAGCATAATATACTTCTACCCAAAAGATGATACGCCCGGATGCACGAAAGAAGCATGTGGCTTTAGGGACAGCATATATTCGTTCAAATCGATGGATATACCTGTATTCGGAGTTAGTGTTGACAGTGTAGAATCCCATAAGAAATTCAAGAAAAAGTATTCACTGCCTTTTACACTGTTAAGTGATTCTGACAAGAAGTTGATCACTAAGCTGAAAATAAAGTCCATGATTGGATTTGCATCTCGTGTGACATTTATTCTTGACAAAGACGGCAAGGTGATCAAGATATACCCTAAAGTGTCTCCAGACAGGCACGCTGAAGAGATTCTGTCATTTCTCAGAGATAACAAGCAATAAGTGTTATACTATATATATGATAAGAGCAGAGATATTTTGTTTATATAGCATAGATAGGCCGCGACTGGGATTCGGACCCAGGCCAAGAGGGCCACAGCCTCTTGTTCTACCAGGCTAAACTATCGCGGCCACCAAAGACAGAAGAATTTCAAAGGATTTAACTTTTGCTTTCGGCATATTTATATACTATTAAAGTTTTGATTTTACAATGGATAAAGTAGAATTGAATGCCTTGAAGAATCTAAAGATGTTCACGATCCTGCTTTTGATCGCTGTAATCCTGGCCTTTATACCAATAATCTCAGTAGCCGCTGCATTTGTCGGTATCGTATCATTCATAATGTTGATACTCGCATTCAAATCGTTTTCCAAGATAGATAAGCAATTTGCGACACCATACATCTTCTGTTTGATTTACATAGTCGGGTTCGTTTTATTGATCGCCTCGATGCTGTCAATATTGGGCTTTTCTATACTGTCACTTGGTTTTAGTGCTGCGCTTACCTTGACAAATGTGGCTCTATTTGCCGGCGAGTTTGTGGCTCTGATCATTGTATCTGTAATCCTGATGTTTCTGGGTGCTATAATAGGGGTAATCCTCGGGCTATTCCGCGTAGGTAAACGTTACAAAAATTCATTGGTTTCTACCGGTGCAATTTTATTGATAATCCCATTGGTCGACATAGTCGGTATAATATTGCTTTTGGTCGGTCTTCTACAGATAACTAAAAACGTGTCGATTTGATTGATGATCCAGTGCTGGATCAGTCACTTTACAGTAACGGATTTAGCTAGGTTTCTTGGTTTGTCTGGATCTATGCCGCGCTTCACGGCTGTTCTATATGCCAGCATCTGAAGGACCATCAAGAGCGGATAGAACTCAAAAGATTTGGCCGGCACGCTCTTTATGAATTCATCAAATAACTTTGGGTTGTTTTCTTCGCTTATTCCGATTATATGTGCGCCCCTGGCTTTCATCTCTTCAAGACCATAAGCAAGGGACTCCTTTGATTTTTTTGTTGTCACAGCTATAACGTCTACCCCATCTTCTATCAGAGCAATCGGCCCGTGTTTTATTGAACTTGAGTCAAAAGCTTCTGCGTGGATGTAAGAGACTTCCTTCATCTTCAATGCTCCCTCTAAGCTTAGAATAAATCCGTCTTCAGTGCCGGTGTATATTATGGTTTTATCGTCCTTAAGCCTGTCGCTTACTCTTTCTATCGTTTCAAGCACGGATGGGACAGTCAAGTTATATATGTTTAATTTTAGAAGCTTAAGGTCATTAATGGCGGGCTCCACATCATCAGATAAGTAAGCTGCTAGCAGCCTTAAAAGCACAAGCGTTGAAGTGAATGATTTGGTTGCAGCCACGGCCTTCTCTACTCCTGCCTTCAATGGAATCAAAGCATCTACAGACCTAGACAGGTAGGACCCCTCCACATTGATTATGCCTATCTTTTTGTGGTCTTTCATATAGTCCATATTAGCTATCACGTCCGAGGTTTCCCCGCTTTGAGAGATTATTATGAATATGTCATTGTCTTTTATTATCTTCCCATAGTTTTTCAACTCTTGTCCTTGCAATGCGAGTGCATCGATTCCAAGAGACCTGAAAAGCTGTGCACCGTATAATGAAGCGTGGTGTGACGTCCCAGATCCGACAAAGTAAACTCTGTTTGCTTTTCTGATCAGCGAACTAGCATATTCTATGTCTTTCTTGTCTCTCTCTAAAAAGGAGTTGACCAGGTCTATCTGCTCGTAGATCTCCTTTATCATGTAGTGTTCAAACTTCCCCTTCTCCGCAGAGTGGTAGTCCAAATCCACAGTGTCTACCTTGTGCGTTATGTTTGGGTTTGCTAGGTTTTCGACTGTGTACCCACTTTCATTGAATGTGACCAAATCGTTGTCGTGCAAGTAAACCACTTTATTTGTATACCTTAGAAGTGACTGGACGTCGCTTGAGATGAACATACCATTTTCTCCGAGGCCGATGACAAGCGGGGAGCCCTTCTTGACTGCTATCATGTCTTTTTCATTGCGATTAAGGACAACGAATGAAGATGCGCCTTCCAGCTTTAGCGCGGTTTCCTTGACCGCCTCCCTGAAGCTTTTTCCGAGCCGCATCTTCTCCTCCACCATATGTGGTATAACCTCAGTGTCGGTCTCTGTTGAAAATTTATGGGCGTTGAGCGACTCCTTTATTGAATCGTAGTTCTCGATTATGCCGTTGTGGACCACTGCTATATCCCCGGAGCAGTCCGATATCGGATGGGCATTTTGGACGCTTATACCGCCGTGTGTTGCCCACCTGGTATGAAATACACCCCTCTTTGCGTTCAGCTGCTCTACCCCATAGTTCCTTATCACGCTGTTTACGCTTCCGACGTCTTTTCTTATTATCAGCTTGTCACCATTATCAAGTGCACAGCCGGCGCTGTCGTATCCCCTGTACTCAAGGTCTCTTATACCATTGACTAAGTAAGGAACCGCGTTGTCTTTTCCGGCGTAGGCAATTATTCCGCACATAAAGAGAATAGATGAATAGAGAAACTATTTAAAGCTTAATATTTAGATAATATCATTATTCATGTTATGAGAGGAGAGGTCATTAGGCGGGTCAGAGAGAATCTATTGTACAACGACACTGCGTTGGTAGACAACTCGCTTAACATCAAGCGCTTGATAGACAAGAAGGCCCTAAGTATCCTTGAAGCGCTGTCAGCCAAGCCGCTGGACCTTCAGCATATAATGATGCATGCAAAGATAAACAAGAAAGAAGCGGAATCATTGATCAATTTGATGCTTGAGGCTGGCGTTTTACGCGAGATAAGAAGCGGTTCAAAGACAGCCCTATATGAGAAGATTGTGGGATCTATAACATTTGATGTGAATCCTACCCTAAGGAATACCAGCTTGCTGAATATAGGGGATATGGATAGCAATGTCAAGCGTTTCTACAGCCCGTTCTTAGATAATGGCACATTCAATGGTCTGATATGCGTAGGTTCGGCAGATCCCCACGGTGAATACAAAGCCGTGGCAAAGGACACTAACTATGCAATATATTTAGGCATGTTCCTAGGCAGATACGTTTCACTCCCTAAGGAGTTCCCGATAGCGTTGGATACAGATGTGATATCAAAGAACCTCTTCAAGAATGACATGATATTAATAGGCGGTCCAGTGACGAATTTGGTCACCAGAGACATAAATAACTTTTTGCCGGTCAAGTTCTTTAAAGAAGAGGGCTGGATGCTGAAATATAGAGACAATGTATATGGCAATGAGAATGAAGGAATAATTGAAAGGATAAGGAACCCATACGACAAAAGCAAAGCAATAATCTTGATAAGCGGGATAAAGAACAAGGGAACACTGGCTGCTGTGCTAGCCGCAACCAAGTTCGCGCCGTCAATACTCAAGAATTATCAGGGCGAGCAAACCTGGTACAATGTGATACGCGGCTACGATATAAGCGGCAAGGGCAGCATAGATGTTGTAGAGTCTGTGTACTGACAGATATAAGGATGAAAAGATTATTCATAGCTTTAGAGATACCGGGGAAAGAGCGAGATACGCTTGATAGAGTTTCTAAGGAGATAGCAAAGTCTGTGCATGGCAGTTTTGTTGACAAAGAAAAGATGCATGTAACTATACGATTTTTAGGCGATACAGACATAAGTGAGGACAGGATAATAAATGCGATAGAGTCGATTAATAAGGGTTTTAAACGGGAAATAGATATAAGCGGCTTAGATGCCTTTTACCATGGCGGGTTGCCTTCGATACTCTTTTTCAAGGTGGCTACTGAATTAAATGATATAAACACAGCCATATCCAGCCAGCTAAATATCGAACCTGACAGGGACTTTCATCCGCATATCACAATCTGTAGGCTTAAAGGGGAAAATAATGTGGAAAGCATAAAAGAAAGATACTCAAAATTTAGGTTGTCTTTCGTATCGAATGGGTTGGCCCTTTTCAACAGCGATTTCAGGTCCTATAAAAGAATTACTGGCCCTTGATTCTGGTCATGAAATAGACGCCAAACAGCATAACCATAAGTGAAATAATCAGCGCGAGCGTGTTTGGTGAGGTCAGAAGGCTTATGATGTAGGAGCCGTTAAGCGCCCCACTTAATATCGGAGAGACATTAGGGTTTATATGGGGTGTTGTATTTGTTGTGCTGCTTGGCGGGGATAAAACATTGAAAGTAGTGCTGAACGCCTCAAGGCCAAATAGCAGCATTATCGTTATGATCAAAATTGCGACCAATGGGCTTCTGCTTAGGTAAGCTGTTACGCTCTTGGTCGGCGTGAGCGTCGTCGCAAGAAGCAATATAACAAGGAATATCCCAAGCGCAATGGCCACTACCATCGGTATGTATATCGATACAAACACTACGAAAAAGCTAGAAAGAAGCGTGATCAGCCCTATGCTCAACGCTATTATCGCATTTATGTCTTTTCTCTTGAATATATCCAAGTAAGACAGTATCCCGTAGACCACCGCGAAGACTAACAGGAACACGAAAACATACGACAATTCAGGCATTACGAATGATACCATGATCGTGATTGTATATTTACTTTATTAACTCTTTCCGCCGCTGCTTGAGCTACCACCGCTGAAAGCAAATGCAATCACTGAACCGATGATGATTATTAGCAGAATGATTGGTAGCAGCGCGCCCCAATTTATGTTAGAGGTTATTGAGGTGAAGTTTGGATTCGTGCTTACTGGCGTGAATATATATGAGAATAAACCTCCACCCAAAACAAGTATAACCATCCCAACGAGTAATGACCCCCACATCAAGGCACTCTTAGCCTTAGGGCTTGTCTTGGTGTCAACTCCGACCAGCGCCACGACTACAAGCAATGCAACCATTATAAGTGCCGTTATTCCAAGCGTAGAGGAGAAGTAAACAATCGTTGGGCTCACCCACGCTACGGTTACAGCGAAATAGGATATTATAAGGGATACCAGACCAGCTGCCACTCTTCCATTTTTGCTCGCATCTCTGAAGAACGGAACCTGCTTTAAGGCAGTGTTTATTATCGCTAAAAGAAGAAGGAAAGCCAGCCAAAACTCCACAGGATTATTGACGTTTGGAGGGGTAATTAGCTGCAAGGAATTGTTCAATGTCGTGTACAATGAGCCTGCGTCGACTACCATACCAAATATATGAATTTAGCGATATTTAAACCTTTTTAATTTAGCAGTATCCTGCCAAGTAAAGCCTCAACAATAATATTTTCAAAATTATACCTTTTCATCTATGAAATAAGGATAGTTAGATATTTATAACTTTATTTTTAAATTAACCTTGCGTTGTAAATTCCGTAGGCCAGTGTTGCCTATGTTATATTCAGCTTAAGGTAATTCTCTTTTGTGCTGCCTGCCGTAAGTGGGTCCAATTTTATGTCGGTTATCCCAACTGTCTTTAGGAAATATAGACAACTGTCACACGCCCAATAATGCCCGACCAAATAGAGGCTGGCCCCATTTAATTTCTTGAGCTCCTCCGATGAGAAATACGATTTGATCTCCTCCTCAGAAATATTTAAGTGGCTGGCAAACTTTGTTATATCCTCACTGTTACGCCTTGAACCAAAGTTAAGGCAAGCCATTCTCTCTGCGTGTATTGGTCTGCAAAGTTCGTAATGAGCACCGGTTTTGATCGTTGCCCTTGGGCATACTGTTAACCTGTCTCCGTAATTGTGCCCCTCGGGGGCGCATGAGTTTGAGCCTATGGAGAGAATTTGGTACTTCTTCAGATCCTGATCATATCTTACTACAGCTGCTGCGGTCTGAGCCTTAAGGCAATTTGATCCTGAACGTGCTTGCCTAACGACATTCCAGACTTCTTCTTCGCTGTCCAGAAGGATATTGTCTAATTTCCCATCTGCCATAATATTATTATACTATTTGACATTAGAAAAGAGCTTATATATATACTTATTTTTGCATCCAGTATCAGGGGTATTAAAACCAACAGTTGTCATTTGCCAAAATGCCCATCAAAGGCAATCGCAAAACCAGTGGCACCACCGATCGTAAAATGCGAGTTAGAAGCCATCAGTAAGGGTTTACGAGGCAGATTTGCCAAAATCTACTTGGCGGGATACTATTTAGATTTTTAGCTTAAGGAATAAACCAATTTTTCTTTACCT
>JBMFTM010000025.1:0-7099 GCA_049967035.1 Candidatus Acidifodinimicrobium sp. | reverse complement strand
CAGAAGCTTGGGTAGTTCACTATTTATATACAATTATGGCAGAAACAGCTAAAGACTATACTATATCGAGAGAAGAAGGGGAAATCGTTCTGACCCTGAACATAAAGCTCAGCGTACTGTACCCAAACCCAGAGGACAACGAAGACATCTTTGAAAAAGTTGTGGACGCCTTAATAGAGAGCGGAGGGGTTACTTCCCTTGTAATAGTCAGCGACAGAAATTACATCTACGTGAAGGATGAAGTTGAGTTCTTTAATGACATAGCAGAAAAATATAAAGCCCTGTTTCAGACGGATGTAGTGGCTCCATTTGGGCTGGAAATCCAAAGAGACTTCCCGCAGGAGGTCTCGATGTTCAACTACGTTCTATACACAAGATTTAAGAGGGACCCCATAGGTGCATTTGTATACGGTTCAAGGGCGATAAGGGAGATAAAGGTCAAGGCCGATAGAAACCCCTCAGAAGGGATAAAAACCGTATTAGACAAGTTTGTTAAGCTGGTAGATGTTCTCTCATCATTGTTGATAGTAAAGAGAGCCACCCCATATATTCTCGGGTATAAAGTGGGGGACAGAGCGCCTTATAAGGCGTTGTTAAAGCCGATAATAAGGCCGAACTTCACCTATACTAGGATAATGGCCGAGGCGCCAGTATCCGCAATAGAAGTTGAGAGTTATAAGATACCAAATTCTGATAATTCGGAGGTAACAATATACAAAGTACCGGGGGTGTCGAGTTTTCTATATCATCTGATGCCTCCAGAGCTTACGCTGAACGTTGACGAATACAACCTGCTTGACCAGGTCAGGGCATCATTCATAGATTACAAACCACAGGAAAATGAGTTTGTAAACCCGCTTAGGATGAGGGAGGTCTTCTTTAACATAAGCAAGGACCTTCTGGAGGAACTGAACACAAAACTCAAGTATAACCTTCCATTTGATCAACTGTCAAGACTTGCGAATATTCTAGTTAGGTTAACAGTCGGATTTGGGATAACTGAGATTATACTGATGGATGATAATGTCGAAGATGTGTATCTGAACTCCCCCATAGGTGACTCCACACTATTTGTAAAGCATTCAAAGTATGGAGAATGCAGATCAAACATTATACCGAATGCAAAGGAAGTAGAAGCATGGGCTTCTAGGTTTAGGCTTATCTCCGGAAGACCTTTGGATGAGGGCCATCCTGTGCTTGACACCGAGCTTATTACTGAAAACATAAGTGCAAGGGTAGCCATAGCTCAAAGGCCCCTCTCCCCATACGGCCTTAGCGTGGCCCTGAGGAGGCACAGGAGCAAGCCTTGGACGCTCCCACTTTTTGTAGACAATAAGATGGTGTCGCCCTTTGCAGCCGGTTTGCTTTGGTTTATGGTAGAAGGTGCACGAACATTCCTAATAAACGGCACCAGAGGCTCAGGTAAGACCTCCTTCCTTACAGCGTTGATGCTTATGCTCATGAAGAAGTACAGAATAATAACCGTAGAGGATACCCTGGAGCTCCCAATCTCTTCGTTCATAGATCTTGGCTACGACGTTTTATCCTTCAAAGTCCAGAGCGCAATAGTTGGTGAAAAGGGGGAAATGTCAGCCGATGAAGGCATAAGGACAACTCTTAGGCTCGGTGACAGTGCGCTGATAATAGGTGAGGTAAGAAGTTTGGAGGCTAGAGCTTTGTATGAGGCAATGAGAGTCGGTGCGCTCTCAAACGTAGTGATGGGGACAATACACAGCGAGAGCCCATATGGGGTTTTTGATAGGGTTGTAAATGATCTTGGAGTCCCAGTCACTAGTTTCAAAGCTACTGATATAATAATCTCCACAAACAAGATAAGAAGCATAGACAGGCTGACCGAGAGGAGGAGGATACTCAATATAACAGAGGTGAGAAAGGAGTGGAGCAAAGATCCCCTATATGAGAATGGTTTTCTGGATTTAGTGCAGTATGACATAGCAAATGACGAACTCAAGCCAACAAAGGCGCTGTTGGAGGGTGACAGCTACGTTGTGAAGCAGATAGCCTCCAATGTGAAGGGATGGGCTGGTGATTGGGACAAAGTCCTTGATAACATATACTCCAGGGCTAACCTATTGGACTCACTGGTCAAATATGCGAATAAGGTAAATAGGAACTTTCTCGAAGCGGAGTTTACGTCAAAAGCAGTAGACAAATACTATGATATAGTCTCTAGCTTGAATGAAAAGTATGGCTACGCAGAGAGTAAAAATATACTGGAGTTGTTCAATCTATGGCTAAACACACAAAAGTGAACCCTCTCTCCCTGGCTTCATTTATAGAATACTATACGACAGGGGAGCTTGTTCCTAAGGATCTTTACGACGCAGACAAGAGAGTGAGAGAAGACTTGAAATCGATAGAGTATAAAATCTTCAAGTCAAAGAATCCCTCAGTTTTGAGCAGGTTTATAACTTTCGGTTCGGATACAGTCGGTAGATTCATAAAGTTCAGTTTGAAGGAAAGCGATGAGAAGAAATTAAACACCCTCCTATATATGATAGGAGAGGATTTCGATGCAAAGCAGCTGTATGGTTTCTCGCTATTCACTTTAATGCTCGGTGTGCTGCTCGGGATAGTCCTTATTGTCTTTGGTCAGATCCTCGCCGGCATAGGCTTGATTGTCCTGGGGATATTATCGTTGCCACTGATTCAATCCTACCCTAAGCGGGAATTTCAGGTTAGGATGAGCAAGGCTTCCAGCGATCTCGTTACATTCATACTTTATATGATAATATCTATGAGGCAGACTTCCAATCTAGAGACAGCAGTGCAGTTTGCTGCAGACAACTTGAATAGCTACTTAGCATTTGATCTGAAGAAGCTCCTTTGGGATACAGCAAGTAGAAAATACAAAAACATAAAGGAAGCGTTGGATGATTACTCAGTTAGATGGTCAAAGTATAATCCCAGCTTTGCAGATGCGCTCTTTTTGATAGAGAGCTCTGTCTATCAGAGAGAAGAGGATATACGGCTGCAGCTTCTTGATGAGGCATCAACCAGGATACTTAACGGAACGCTGGAGGACATGAGCAAGTATGCCACAGAGTTGAAAGAGCCTTTGAATACAATATATATGATGGGAATGGTCCTGCCTGTTCTTGGATTGGTACTAGCTCCGATGATAACTGCATTTGTTTCGATACCTGATTTTGGCCCGCTTTTGTTCTTGATGTATGATATTGGGCTCCCATTGATGGTTTATTTCCTTATACGCGATAAACTCTTGACGAGGCCTGCAGGTTTTGCCCCGCCAGATATAAACAGTATCCCCAACCTTCCAGGCATAGGGCACTTTTTTGTGAATTTTGGTCGGAAGAAGCGCCGAGTAAGTGCGCTTGTCCCGGCGATTATAGTCTTCATTCCTTTCCTTGTTATATTCACACTTTTGACTCCAGAACTTGCTGCCTTCGGACCTTCCCAAGTTTATATTTCGCTTATACTGAGCGTCGGAATAGGCATGAGCATCTACACTTATCTAAGATTGTCAACATTCCAGCTAACAAAAGCCAGACAAGAGCTTTCAGAAATACAAGGCTATCTGGCTTCAGTTGCTTTCCAGTTGAGTTCTTTTCTTTCCCAAGGCAACCCGCCAGAAACTGCTATGTTTAAGGTTGCGGATACTATGCAGAACACACCTGTCATGAGCTTCTTTAATGTGACAGTTAGCAATATACAGAAGCTAGGCTTGAGCCTCAGAGAAGCGTTATTCAATCAAAACGTGGGGTCCACCAAGTTTTTCCCTTCGGCCATGCTTATAGTTGTGATGAGAATCTTCTTAGAATCTGCGCAGAAGAGCGTCAATGCAGCGTCATCAGCGATGCTTTACATATCAAGACACCTGTCAAACCTTAAGAAGATTGACAACGACATAAAGAACCTTCTTGACGACGTCACCTCTGGCATGAGAGTAGAGGTAGGCCTTCTCAGTCCAATAATGGCCGGGATTGTTGTAGGTATGACGGCTTTGATAGGCAGCGTGCTCACTTCTTTGTCTTCTAATATTTCTACGATTCAAGCCAGCATAACAGCCAGCTCTGGCCCAACTTCTGGTGCGTCATCGATGATTCCGTTTGCATTCAGTCTTTTCAACATGTCTGGAGGGGCAATACCTCTCTATGTTTTTCAGATGGTTATAAGTATCTATATAATCACATTGAGCCTGATAATAGGTTATTCAATTTCAATGATAGACAATCCCAACGACTCTATAGATATAAGGGATAAGATGGCATCTACATTGTTGATAGCGATCATCTTATACGCCTTAATCTCAGTTATCGTGACATTTGCTTTCTCGGCTATGGGAGGGTCTGTTCTTGCTGCGACGCACATCATCTAATGACAAGATATATAATTTCTATTTTTTCGAAGTATCCTTAGCAGATTAAGTGAACTCGATCGGCTGAGAATGCAACAAAACGCTTCAAAAAGCAGTAAATGTCAATTTTATAAAGGAGCGTTTCCTAATTATCCTAAAGGAGGGTGATTTAAATGGCAGATTTTGTAAGAAAAAATGCAGTTAAAGCCGAAGTCAAGAAAGTGGGTAAGGGTATGAGATGCCCTGATGACACTATAGAGTCATTTGACAAGGCAATAAAGTCCATGATCGCCAAGGCAGTGGAAAGAGCCAAGGCAGACGGCAGGAAAACCGTCAGAGGGCAGGACTTTTAAGGTCCTCAAATGCACAAATAAAGCGACTTTAGATTTTTTATTTTTTTAGCTTTTTATTCTATAAGTGATAAGTATTCTTTGTGGTAGACGTAGCGTTGATATCTGGTATAATAATAATAGCTGTCGCAGTGGTGACACTGGTCAGAATAATAAAGCCTCTTCTTGAGGGGATAGCTATAATAATTCTTGTAATAATAGGTAGTGCGCTGATCTTCCACGCGACCCCCCTTGTCGGTCTGCCTAACTTCCATATACCTGTATCAGAGGGCCCAAATATAATGGGCGCAAGCAGCGGCATAGATAACACAACTGACCTAGCGGTCTTCAATGCTTATCCTGTCTCTATAAGTTCATTTTCAGCAAGCATAGGTGGAAAGAAAGTTAATGTACTGAACAGTGGTTTGTCGATAGGAGGCTTCAAGTTTGGTGTGGTTGTATTAAATTCCACCCGGCACGGAACCATCGTGCTTAACAGCAGCAGCCAGCTCTTTGGTTTTTCGCTTGGAAGTTTATCGGCAGAGTACAATTATACATGAAACAAGTCTAAAATTGTGAGATGTTGTCTTCTGGCTAAGAAAACCGGATTCAATCAGATTTATCCAGTTCTTTTTGAAGTTCCTGAAGTTTTTGGGTGTCGCTGCTAAGTGATTTGTCTATGCTTTTCAGCCTGAATTCTATTATGTCGACTTTATCTTTTAACTCTTCAAGAACCGCCTTTTTATCCTTTTTTATGAGTATCTGCCCAACAAGTTCGTACAGTTCTTCGCCGTCAGGTGTCTTCTCTACTTCCCCAAGCGTCTTCTTCAGCTCGTTGTACTGAAGCTGTAGGTTCTGCTTCTGTGCAGTATTAATCTGCAGCTGCTGCCTAAGGTTTTCATACTCTTCTTCTTTATTCATATTTATCTATCATCTCCAAACTTTTTATAGTTGATATAGCTGTGTTCATGACTGAATGCAGCATCGATATGTCCGTCGCCTTTATATGTATTCGCATGCCTTCATCTTTTATTCTGGCGGAAAGCCTGAATCTGTCATTTTTTGTAAAGCCACCGAGCAAGCTCGGCATGGCATTCTCTCCGAACTTTCTCCCGTTGTTTATCTTCAGCACGGCTTCAAACCTATACTGCTTTGACATGTCTACCTGTCTTCGGCGGATTTTTGATCAGTATCCTGCCTCCGCAGTAAGGGCACCTAACGATCTCGCTGATTTCACCCTGCTCGACAGTTGCACCGCAATCAAAACATGTGTACTTTACCATATTTATTTACTTATCTCGGACACAGAAAGCGAATAGGCATCGCTGGCTATTTTTAGCCCACAGCGCTTGCATTCCCATATCCCTGCGCTGACTCTTCTCATTGAAAAGCCTTTGCACCTAGGGCATTTATACTTCTTTGTCCTCAGAGCCCTTATTTCATCTAGGTTCTTTCTCGTCGTGGCGCCGTACCTCTGTGTTCTCATACAAAAAATTTCACTATGGATTATTAAGTTCTTTCCCTATTTAAGCGTTTTTCTAGATCTTTTATGAAGTGTGAATGGGAAAATCTATGAATCAAACAGTAGGTCTAAAGGGGGCAAAAAATGAAAACATAAATAGTAGAGACATCTAAAGGTATAAATTAATACAAAAATTTAGTGTTAATATATGCTTAAAGTAAAATATCAGGCGTCCCTAGAGTTTCTTACTACCTATGGATGGGCAATAGCGGTTATTATGCTCGTCTTAATTATCCTATATTCTTTAGGTATCTTCTCCTTCTCTAATTCGGTCCCTAACTCTATAAGTGGGTTCTCTTCTACCCCTGTATTATCTGTAGAAGCTACTTCAAATTCATTGATGCTAGATATAGATAACAACGTAGGTCAGCCTATAAACATAACTGAAATAGTGGCAAATTCAAGCGGAAGCAGCTACTCAACTTTTTTGTGTCAATATTATTATCTATACCCCAGCCAAAGTACCGTCTGCATAGTTTCTGGTAAGTTTCCGGATCCGGCTTATGTGAGTGTAACTATTCTGTATAACATACCTACAAGTAAGAGTGTGCAGTTGTCATCTACTGGTAATTTGATCGTACATTTAAGTACGATCCAGTCGCCTTCGATGCCTATGGGCGTGATAGCCTATGAGAAAATATTTATAAATAATTCACAGTCATCCCCTACACCTTCCCCATTCCAACAAATGATTAATGTCTCTAATTCCGTATATAACGGCTATGCTGCCTCAAACTTCCAGAACGTTGAATTTTTCTATGCTAATGGGACAACAATACCCTCTTGGTTAGAAAGCTATACGTATCCAAACAATGCTATCTACTGGGTTAAATTGGGTAGCATCCCAGCTCACACCTCTATACCAATCTATATAGGTTTCGCTCCTCAGACTTATAATCTATTCAACGG
>JBMFTM010000024.1:0-7134 GCA_049967035.1 Candidatus Acidifodinimicrobium sp. | reverse complement strand
AATGTTTAATTAATCCGCCGAGAATTCCCCTTTCGTAAGATGGGGGATGAAAGGCGGTAAGGATAGTATTTATGTAAGAAATGACAAAAACAAAAATATGGTGTTGAAGCGAGAAGCCCCATGCGTAAGCTTGGGGTAGTTCACTTAATGTAAAGTTATTATAATTTGAACACATAATATAGGCATTACAATACGGGAACAAGTTTCAATGAGTAAAGATATGGAAGATGAGGGAGATTTTAGGATAGACCAGATAATAGATGAGTTTTTGGCGACTGAAGACCGACCAAAGGCGATAGGCAGCTACTACCCAAGTGAGATAGGTATGTGCCTTAGAAGGCAATTCTATTCTTATCTTAACCCAAAGAAGACGGATGAAAGCACTCGCAGAATATTCGCATTGGGGAATAACATACACCTATTTATAACAGAAGCATTGAAATCTTCAGATAGATTCGGGTATGTTATAGAAGAAAAACCAATAAAAATAAACTACAGCGATGAAGAGAGTACCTTCGCAGTGTACGGCAGAATAGATGATTTTATAATCACAAAAGATGGAAGAAAAATACTCATAGAGGTGAAATCTGCTTCGGATGTAGGCAACATAAATGAACCACAAGAAAAGCATGTCATGCAATTGAACCTGTATATGAAGTACGAAAACCCTGATTTAGGGTACTTAGTGTATGTAGACAAAAAGAACATGTCTATAAAGCAATTCGAAATCAAGCTTAACGAAGAGTTATATGAAAAAACCATGCAAAGGTTTAAAGATTTAGATAAGCACCTGCGTAACAATGAGCTTCCATTTGCTGAGTATTATTTTGATGACAAAAAAGTATGGGAATGTAAATACTGTCCATATTATAATGAATGCATGCTGGATATTGCAAATAATCAATGATTAGATAAACTGGATAATCAGCTGCACAAAAAAGCCAATGACACCTACAATCAGCGTACCGATTGCTACCATTATGGTAAGCTCTTTAAACTCCTTAGGCGTCGGCTTCCTAGATAGAAGTAATATCCTTTTGTATTCAGAGTAATAGTATTTTAACTTGCTAGATATGAACTTAGGGCTAATAAATCTCAAGGCAGACCTCATCTTTCTTCCAAATTTGGAAATATCGATTTTTCTCCTCTCTACTCTTCTAACATTGGGAGATGACTGTGTTTGTTCTCTGTTTGCAGTTGAACTGATCGCTTTATCTTCTTGTTTATTCTCAAGTGCCTTTTTCTCGCTTGATTTTGACGGTTCTTTCTGAGGTTCTGTTGATGTTTCCTTCTGCTGTTGATTTGACTCAACTTTCGTAGTATCTTCGCTAACACTTCTTTCAGAATTGGCGATGTTTGCATCAGCCAGGCTCTTTTCTTCCATTTAGAAATCTATCCCAAGAACTTTATGCCAAGTTCTTCTTCCACTTCTTGCTTGTCTTTGAGTTCTTTCTCTTCTGAGATGGATTTACCCAGTATTTGCTTTGATGTTACGCCGGTTATTATAGCCATCACTCTTATAGTGTTTTTAAGGTCAGGGAATATATGAGCCCCCCATATCACAGTAATGTCTTCAGGTAGCTTCCTAGTAACCATATCCACGATTGAGCTGGCCTCTTCCAGTGTAAGGGATGAACCTCCGCTGACATCGATCAGCATCCCCTTAGCTGTAGAAAGATCAACGTCTATCAATGGATTATTCAATACTTTCTCCACAATTGTCTCTATCTTCTTATCCTTGGCATCACTCTCAGCAGAACTTATTAGGGCTACGCCCCCATTTGACATTATTGTCTTTACATCAGCGAAGTCCACATTTATTAATCCAGGCCTGGTGATAAGCTCAGTTATACCCTTCACCGCATTTGTGAGCACATCGTCCGCTACTTTAAGAGCTATCGGTAGAGGAAGATCCGGGGCTATTGCTCTTAATTTTTCATTAGGTATCACTATCAATGTATCGACTACATCCTTAAGCTTTTCTATGCCTGACATTGCGACTTTCATCCTGTTTTTCCCTTCCATCTTAAATGGGATAGTGACAACCGCTATTGTCAAAGCATTCAATTTCTTTGCAACCCTAGCTACAACTGGAATGGCACCTGTACCTGTACCGCCGCCCATACCGCCACATATAAAAACCATGTCGGCGCCTTGCAATACATCTTTTATCTCTTGCTCCTGCTCCTTTGCTGCTGCTTCCCCAATCTCTGAGTTTGCACCTGCACCAAGTCCTCTTGTAAGCTCTTTCCCCAGCAAAACCTTCTTGTCAGAGGGTGTACAAAGAAGATCATTCGCATCCGTATTCATAGCTATGAGCTCTGCGCCCTTTATACCAACCTCAAACATCCTGTTTAAGGTATTGTTACCAGAACCTCCAACACCAACCACCTTAATGCTGGTGCGCCTGTTAGTTATAAGATCTTCTAATGCCTTATCAAATTCCTTTGTTCTGCTTGCATCAATGTTCGGTGATTTTACACCCTCATTTGATATGCTTGAAGCCCTAAGTCTATCAATTTCCATATTATGATGAAGTTATTTTAACTTTAAATTCTTTTCTCACATATTTGTTTATATCGTCTATTATAGCATCAACTACGTGCTTTTCGATAGAAGAGTTGTATTTAATCTCTACATCACTGTCTTTTATCTCAACCTTCTCCGGTGGTTTACCTATATAATGCTTGAAAATAGCCGAGATCTTCTCGCTATCGTCTGCTAAAACCTTGAACACTTCTATATCATAAGTTAATTCTTTACCTGCAAGAGGATGGTTGAAATTTACCATCACCCGCCCGCCGCCAACTGACATCACCGTAGCAGGCATTCCGTCTAAACTTACCATATCTCCGACTGAGGGATTTATCTTATTCTCTCTAAATGAATCTAATGAATAAGTTTTTACCAATTTCGAGTTAAATTTACCGAATGCTTCTTCCGGCTTCAAATCTAGAGAGTACTTGTCCCCCTCTTTCTTCCCTATCAAAGACTTTGAAATAGCGTCGAATGTATAATTTGCACTAGGGATGACCAGAACTGGTGAAAGGTCTACCTTACTAGTGTCTACATTCTCTTTCTCAGCTAATTCTTTGTAGGTGAAATCTATTATTTGACCTGTAGACTTCACTTTTCCGACAAAATTTATAAGCACTAAATCATTTTCACTGATCATATTTTCACTTCTTAAGCTCTATGGAGATGAAAGACACCATCCTCTTATTACCATCTTTATCATTTATCTCCTCAGATCCTATAGACACATTGCTTACCTTCAGCTCCTTTGAAAACTTCCTGGTAACTATCTGAGAGATATCAACTGCCTTTGAGACAAGCATACCCCTTGCTTTTAACGTTATGCTGTCATGCCCAGAATTTATATGAGTAAGTATAGCAAGGACATAAGACATAGTTGGCTTCTTACCTACGAAAACAGTATCATTTTCCATATCTCTATTAGATGTAACTAACCATATTTAACTCTTACGAATGGGAATTCCCATCGTGTGGGTCATGCAAGTAGGTAAACTGAAAATAAAAATAGTTAAATTAAAGGTTTAAATATCAATTATATGCATTAGTAAACCTATGGCAAACAACCTAGAGGAACTGATAGACAATGCTTTTAAGATTGCTGTAAGGTATGGCAGCCCAATCAGTAAAGGAATCGATGGGTATCAATATGAGAACCACAGAGTTTTCATAAATTATACAGTTGACTATAGAGGGCGAAAATATTTAACAATAGAAAAATGCCCCAGCTATGAGACGGTATTGAATATAAAGGAACTGGAAGAATACGAGAAAAAATCAGAAAACCGAGAAAATTTCGCTTTCACACATTATGGGGATTTTAAGATCCTTCATTATAGAGAAGACCCAGAAGCAGAAGAAAGAATAAAAAGTATATATCAAGGTATTATTCACGGATTATAAGAGCCGATGCCTCCGAAAGATTTAATTTAGGGTATTTAGATCAAAGTAGAATTTTTACTTTATTCTTATTACCTTTAGCAATTATCGGAACGCTGGATCTCTTCGCCTTTGAGATTAAATTCCTATCTTGAGTGGCTATGTAAAATCCCCTCTCTTTAGCGGTTCTTATCAGAATATCATCAACAGGCAAGCCAGAATCATCAACCTTCAATACGCGCACTTTCAAGTGCTTTAGTAAAGCAATTACATCTTTCTTACCTAATCTGCTTAACTCTTCCAGATTTTTATCTGTACAGTAAAGTTCATAAGAATCCAACAATGAAGAATCTAATACCTTATGTAGATCAGTTTTGCTATCAAAAAAATATATTAAGAAATTTGTATCAAGTAATATATTTATCATAAGATTGTACCTGAACCTGCCAAAGTCCACGCATTCTTTACTTTCCTGGATACTACTGCCTTATCCCCTGTGAAGAATGGAATAGAGACATCCCCTAAACTGATATACATCTCACCTTTTGATATCTCCTGTACAGTTCCTACCGCCCTCGAAGACAGTATATTCAAAAGCAAGGCCTCACCCTTCTGTATAGGCTTATCAAAAACCTTCTTATCGTTTATCGGCTCATAGGATATCTTTAATCTATTATCAAGCCTAGGTGGGTTATCCTCACTTGTAATCACACTACCAACTAAAGCGTCCCTCCTTGCAAGAGATGGATCCAAGTTAGTGAGAACACCTATAGACAGGCCTCTCCCAACTGCATTTTCTTCTCCAAATTCACTCTGTATGTACACTGCAGCGCTCTTTATAGACTTAAATTTACTGTTTGGTGCTATATTAGGCGTAACCAAGATTTTATCCCCCAATGAAAGTTTACCACTATTTAATCCCCCACCTAAAACGCCCCCTTTCAAATCTTTGATATCGGTACCGGGGTTATTAACATCAAAACTTCTTATGACCTGCATCTTTAACTTTTCACTGCTTTTTCTGTCAGGCAGTTCAAATTTCCCTATCTCCTGCACTACTTCTTCTATGTTTATGTTTTGATTTGCGAAAGTTGGAATTATTTTAGCATCTGAGAACCCGTTCTTATCCAAAAATGCCTTTATCTGGGCAAAGCTCTCCTTGGCCTTCTGAGTGCCAATCAAATCAACCTTTGTCTGAGCTACAACTAGATTCTTTATGCCTAGAATTTTCAAGGCTTCCATATGCTCCTCTGTTTGAGGTTGAGGGCATGCATTAGCAGCTGAGATCACCATTATTGCCCCATCTGCCAAGCCTATACCACTCAGCATAGTAGCCATTAACATCTTATGGCCCGGCGAATCTATTACAGAAACCCTGCGATAAAGCTCCGTTTTTCCGCCACAAAATTCGCACTTTTCAGACCTGCTGAACTTTCCACATTCCAGGCATTTAAAAAGCTTAAAGTGAGCATAACCAAGGCGGATAGTGATACCCCTCTTTTTTTCTTCACTGTCTCTTAAAGCAGATTCATTTGTGAGGGCTCTAACAAGCGTAGTCTTCCCATCTGCAAAGTTACCCACCAGATCAACGAGTATATCTTCAACCATTATTCTTCACAAATATCTCATCAAGTTTTTTAGCTCCATATTCTATTATCTTTACGTTAATCTGAGATGTAAATTGGCTTATGGTGTTGCCTGCGACGCTCTTTCTCTTCCTAAGCCCATGCTTATTGACTACTTTCAGTATCTTCTTCAAACCTGTTCCATCAATGCTTCTATCCATCGGTGTTCCGGTCATATAACTCCCACCCATTATTTTACCTTTATAGCCTTCCAACCCCATAAATGACATATCAATGTCATCACCTATCTTGAGACCAAAAAGGTTGCTCATCTCATCGCCAGATACAGTTTTACTGTAGGACTTCTTAGATGCCGGATCGTTTATGACCAACTTTGTTTCCATATTCAGATTTTAAATGTTCCTCCATTTATAAATATTTGCTGTATATAAAAAGAGAATGGAAACAATGTTTGTAGAATCCAGATACAAGGGAGATGTGAGTGATGAGCTACTTGAGAGGATAAAAGAGAAGATAAAACCCTACAAAAAGATAAACTTGATAGGTGTGATTCAATACCTAGATCAGATGAACTACGTGAAGGATAAGATAAAAGACAAAGAGTTTGTCGTTCTTTCATCTAAATACAGGGCAATGTACCCTGGACAAATATTAGGATGTGACCAGTACGCCGCAGAATGTGAAGACTGTGATATAATTCTGGCCTTCACCCAGGGTATATTCCATATTATGGGTGTGCTGATGAAGACGGACAAAAAGATCATAAATGTAGACATTGAGACGGGAAAAATAGAAGAGTTAGACGAGAAGGTTGTCCAAAAATACAAAAGGAGGATGATGCAGGCTATAGGTATAACCTTAAATGCAAAGAGAGTTGTTTTCGTTGAATCGATAAAATCTGGGCAGACAGTCAATGCAAAGGACTTAAAAGAAGCCCTAATTAAAAGAGGGATAGAAGTCTATACGATTGTTTTTGATGAAGTAAACTTCCAAAGATTGAATGAATTCAGGGACGTGGACGCTTTCATAAACACTGCATGTCAAAGGATAGCCATAGATGATATAGACAAAATAGAAAAGCCAATAGTAAATGCGGAAGACTTGAAGCCTTATGTGCTGCAAACCTCAGAAAAATAGAGGAGGACTTAGAATAGATGTCGCAACTAAAAGTATTATATTTTGTAACTAGATAAAAATAAAGAGGATTAATCGCATTAATGCTTAAGCTGGGATAGCCAAGTGGTTACGGCGCAGGTCTGGAGAGCCTGTTTCCGAAAGGATGCATGGGTTCGAATCCCATTCCCAGCGAATCTAAATTTGAGCCGTTGAATCTGCCATGATATTTTAAATATATAGAGATTTTATTAATAGCAATGCGATTAACTTTTGCGGACTTCAAAGATATCGGATTTATAAGTAATCAGCTAACTGGCTCTCTGGTAGACAAGAATGGTAACGTATTATGGCTTTGCTTTCCAAGATTCGATTCTGACCCTCTTATAGCTTATCTACTTGATGAAAGCAACGGGGGAATTTTCAGAGTGAGCCCACAGACACAATTTTCATCTTTTCAAAATTACACAACAATTTAATTGGTGAGGATGTAGACGTGGATAATAAGTTTTTCACGGGGAAT
>JBMFTM010000023.1:0-7303 GCA_049967035.1 Candidatus Acidifodinimicrobium sp. | reverse complement strand
ATAGTATTTATGTAAGAAATGACAAAACAAAAATATGGTGTTGAAGCGAGAAGCCTCATGCGGAAGCTTGGGGCAGTTTACAGCTATAATATTAAATTTCCAGCTATTTGTATTGTGAGGCCCCCTCATGGAAAAATTTGATGTGGTGACTGTAGGTTCGGCTACGAAGGACATATTTCTGTTTAATAAGCAAGCAAGTCTGAAGCAAGGAATAAATTCGCATTTTCTTGAAGTGCCCTTGGATAGAAAAGTAGAGATTAATAAGATAAGTGAATTCACAGGCGGAAGCGCAACCAATGCTGCAGCTACGTTTGCTAATTTTAAAAAGAAAGTGGGGGTCATATCAAAAATCGGCAACGATGCAAATTCTGATTTCATACTCAAAGACTTAAAAATGAGAGGCATAAGTGAAGAGCTAATTGTGCGTTCAGAGGGCGAAGCGCAGTTTTCAGTGGTTGTAGTTTCAAACGTGGGCAAGGCCGTTATATTTGTATACCGAGGAATCGAGAAGACATTGAAGTATGAAGAGATGCGAGGGGATTTCTCTGGAAAGTGGATGTATATCGGCCCTATGCCTGTAGAAGACGTGGACATAATAGAGAAGATCATCAAAAGCCACAAAGATAATGGCACGAAATTTGCAATGAATCCTGGTTCAAGCTTCTTGAATCTAGGTATAAAAAAAGTCGAGAGCCTACTAAAAGACATAGACATAATAAGCATGAATCAGGATGAAGCAAGGAAGTTTGTAGGGCTTAACAATGACGTTAAGAATCTCCTCGAATTAGCAAAACACGTCAAGACAGCTGCGATAATAACAAAGGGAAAAGACGGATCCATTGTGGCGGATAAGAAATTTATATACTATTCCACGGCTAAATCAGCCAAGCAAATAAATTATGTAGGAGCTGGAGATGCTTTTTTCTCTGGTTTCATAAATGCGATCATGGATGAAAAGGATATCGAAGAAGCTATTAATCTTGCGGCTTACAATTCCGCCAGTGTGGTTGAAAAATATGGAGCTAAAACAGGCCTAGTAGATAGCTATCCCGCCGAGCGTGTAGTTAATATCACTAAGGTAAAACATAGCGGTTCGTAACTAAAAGTATAATAATACCAAGTGTATAATATAACATGTAGGGTTTTATGAGAAGCAATTTAAAAATGAGAGGGGTTTTCCTTGCATACGACCATGGATTGGAACACGGCCCAACAGATTTCAATGAAAAGAACGTTTCACCGCAGTACATAATAGATATAGCCAAGGCTGCTGAGGTTGATGCATTGATAATGCTTAAGGGTGATGCAAGGGCTTTTTATAGGAGAGAGCTTGGAATACCGCTAATTCTAAAATTAAATGGAAAGACAGACCTCTACAAAGGAGAACCATTTTCAACCCAGAATACCTCTGTGCAAGAAGCGGTAAAGCTAGGTGCAGCCGCGGTCGGCTACACCATCTACTTCGGCAGTAGATATGAAAAGTACATGATACGGGAATTTGGTAAGATAGAGGAAGAAGCGCATAGCATTGGCTTACCAGTAGTTTTATGGTCTTATCCGAGGGGCCAGAGTATAAAAAATGATGAATCACCCGACATAGTCGCCTACGCAGCTAGAGCTGCTTTCGAACTCGGAGCGGATATAGTCAAGTTGAAGTATCCCTCAGATGATTCTAATTTGAATTGGATTGTGAAGAGCGCAGTTGCTACGCGAGTATTTCTTGCTGGGGGAAAGAAATTAGACGAAGGAAACTTAGAGGAGCGGTTGACAAAGGCTGCCGAGGCTGGATTCAGCGGCATGGCAGTCGGTAGGAATATCTGGCAGAGTGACTCCCCTGTAGACAGGATAAGGAAGATAAAGGAGATATTCAAGTGAATTATGGACGAAGGGTTGAAGGTGTGCGCTGATATAGGTGGTACGAATATGCGTGTCGCTCTGATAGACAGGAAGTTTAGGATACTTGATGAAGTTTATACTGCCACTCCAAAGACAAAAAAGGAGTTTTTCGACTTACTTTTGAGTTCTATAAAGAAGTTCAGTGGAAAGAGCAATATTTTAAACGTAGCAATAGCCGGAAGAGTCGATAAAAATGGGAGAGTGATCCTGAGTTGGAACCTTCCTATTTTAGGTGTGAAGCTGAAAAAGATACTATCTAGATATTTTAAAGAGGTAAACATTGACAACGATGCAGCCTGTGCAGCCTTGATGTTCATGAGAAAAAAGAAGGTGAGGAATGCTCTTTTGATCGCTTGGGGAACCGGCATAGGCGGTGCATTTTTGCTTGACGGACACATATACAGAGGGCAGGGAATAGCCGGGGAGATAGGGCATATGCAGGTGTTTGATAGCTACGGAAATGATATAGAAGACCTGATTGGAGGGAAAGCTATGAAGCGCAGGTACGGCAGATGGGGTGAAGAGCTCCACAACCTTGCGAAAAGAGGGAATACAGAGGCTTTAAGCGCTTTTGAGGACGTCGGCGAGAAATTAGGCATATATCTCGCATCCTTAATATTCATGTTTGATCCGAAGAGAATAGTGATGGTAGGCAGCTTCCCATACTCATGGGATTTCATGAAAAAGAGCACATTGGAAGAGCTTGAGAGGAGAGGGCTAAGGAAGAGGGTGAAGATATACGTAGTTAAGGACAAGACCTTTGTGGTCAAAGGCGCTTATCTTTTGGATGAGTATAAAGAACAATGAAGTGATTTTATGAATAAGGTATTGCTGATAAATTACAAAGCGTATAAGGAATCGTTCACTAAAGGAGTAGACATCGCGAAGGCCGCGGCTGAAGTTTCAAAGGGGACTGGCGTCGATGTGATAGTGGCGCCCCCTTTCACGGTTTTGAATCAGATAAAAGGCATAGCAAAGACAATAGCCCAGGGTGTAGACGAGGTTGATCCCGGGGCATTCACAGCCCATATAACATGGTTTGAGCTGAAGTATAACGGGATAGCCGGTACTTTACTAAATCATTCTGAGAAGAGATACTCCTTCTCAAAAGGGGGGGAGATAGATTACGATAGGCTGAAGCAAGCCATAGACAAATGTAAGTCCGCTGGGCTCGAGACTTATGTATGTGTAGAAAATCTTGAAGAAGCGAAGAAGGTTGCCGCGATGGAACCCACGGCAGTTGCTTATGAGCCTCCGGAGCTAATAGGTGGGAATATCTCTGTCACATCAGCTCATCCAGACATAGTCAAGGAGTTTTCTGATCTGATAAGGAAAAACAGTGATTCCCTCCCTCTAATCGGCGCCGGAGTAAAGAAAGCAGAGGACGCAAAGAAGAGTATAGAGTTGGGCGCAGAGGGCGTATTAGTCGCCTCTGGAATAGTCTTGGCCAATGATTTTAAAGCAGAGATATACAACTTAGCATCTGCGATGGTAAACTAAGACAAGATGTTGCTTTCGTAATCGGCCACAATAGAGTTTGAACATATATCAGCTGAGTTTTTAGATAAAGAGCACAGCATAGAATCTATCAAATAGACGCTGTCATTGAAGGCAGTTCCTATAGACTGATTGGATGCCAGTGTATTTTCGATCTGCTGTAAATTCATGCCATTGAAAAAAGTAGGTTTCAACTGAGATGAAACGATGATATATCTCCCGCCTATATCAATCAAAGGTATAAAATTGCCGTAAGGTGACCCAGAAGATATAGCATTTTGATCAAATTCAAGTATCAAATTCCTTGCATATGGACTTTCAACTGAGGAGATATTATAAAAGTAAATAGAGAAGTAACTACTTTTGTATCCATTCTCGGACAGAAGATAGCCTATCTGTGGGCCAAGGCTTTCATTTTTTGTCACGCTAACTTCGCCAGAGAAGGCCGTAATATTATTGGAGAAGTTACCAAAGTTTTTCAAAGCGTCCCTGAATATTACGCTTTCCAACGAGCTGAAAGGCGAATTCCCATACACATAGAAAATTTTAGAGTTGTTTATATGGCTTTGATTTTGAAGTATTATCGGATCGACCGGGTTTATCAACTTTGATTCAAAATTTGATTGATTCTCAACTCCATATAATTTTGTGAAGTTTATTGGGATTGATCTTTGTGTGGAGTTCTCCAATATACTGTAGAAGGTAAGTGGACCGAATAAGCCTGCAGCGAATGGCGTATTCAAAACTAAATTATTATTATTTTGGTTTAATGTCAATATATTAGAGTATACAAGGGAGCTCACTAAATTCATCAGGCTACTGCTTGAACTTAATACCGTTTGTGGAACCACAATAGAGGGAAGTGTTGTTATAAAATTTGAGGAGATTATTGAGTCTCCCAGGGCGGTTCCAAATGTCTCATTATACATGTAAGGGCTATAACCGAATTCTGATAATATGTAAGAAAAAGAATATGGGATGCTATTCGAGCACTCCATGCAATTTTTGTTAATCACTGATATTTCAGACTGATTAAGGCTGGGCGCTATCTTGTTAGCTAGAGAAAGTTTGAGCAAAAAAATTACCATGACGATAATTAGGGCCAGCAATGCGACAAGTGACAGTAATCTAATCTTATCTATCATACATCCCTAAATAGTTTATCCATAGAATTTAAATTTTGCCGGTTTGGTTTGCTTATTTGCAGTGGAGTAATTGTAATGTTCCCTTTAAGCAGAGAAGAGACGTCAGTTTCCCCCTTCTTTTCTGCTATTATGTCTCCGAAAAGCCAGTAATATCTCTTTCCCCTCGGATCCTTTTTTACGTATACCTTGTTTAGAAACACTTTGTGCTGAGGAGCCAGCGCTCTGACCTTTGTGTTTTCCTTGACAACGTCTGGGAAATTTACGTTTATTAGGTGAGCATAACGTGGAAAATGCTTTTTCTTTATGACTTCAAGTATCTTTTCTGTCTTGTGAAGCAAAGCGTCGGTGTCACTTTCATCTCCTCTAATAGTTCTGTGTTTGGAGAAGGCAATGCTTGGTATTCCAAGTATAGCGCCATACATCGCAGCAGAAACTGTGCCTGAGGAGTATATCGTCTCTATGCCTGCATTCATCCCCTCATTTATCCCGGAGAGGATCATTGATATCTTGCCCTTGAAAAGGTGGGTATAGGCAATGAACACACAATCAGCGGGGGTTCCAGAAAGTTTGTAAACGCCTTTGCCTGTATCTGAGACTTTCTCCAATCTTAAAGGTTTATGGAAGGTAAGACTCATTCCGCTTGCACTGCGAGGAGATTCGGGCGCCACAACAGCGACGTCTCCGCCGAATACGTTCATTGCGGCCTTTTGAAGTATACTTATTCCCTTTGCAGAGTATCCATCATCGTTCGTTACAAGTATCATTTTATTCTAAAGCTTTTTGGACAATAAATATAACCTTGGCAGTTCATCCGAAGAGATTGCTTAAACCGGCTGCAGCCTCTTCTGGCTTCACCGCTGGCGCTTCTTCTTTCTTCTCTTCTTTGTGCGTCTCTGCCGCAGCTGGTTGTGAAGCCACCGGCGCAGATTGTGCCTCTTTGACTATCTTGTCGATGTCTACGCCTTTTAATGCGGATACAACTGCCTTTATTTGGCCATCGTCAGGCTCGACCCCGGTAGAAGCTATTACCTTCTTTATTGAGTCCTCGTTTATTTCTTTACCAAGACTGTGCAACAACATTGCAGCGTATACATATTCCATATCACTTTTTCCTCCTTATTTTTGAACTAATTTAGCCAAAGCAGCGTTTTCAAGGCTTGCCCTTGCTAAAAGATCATTTATAGTGGATTTTGATACAATTCCTCTATCTACAGATAAAAATTTTACTCCTATATAAATCTTTTTTATCAGCGGTACGATGGAAAATCTGTTGATTATACCTGCATTTATTGATAGCGTGAGTGCCTCTGTGAAGGTTTTAGAGACCATGTTTATATAGTCCTCTCTCTTAGTGTAAAGGACTTCTCTTCCGAATATGATGCCATCACTAGTTGCAGACTGAACATCTAAAATCAGTTCGTCCGGCTTTATGTCCATGCTTGCTAAAATAGCAGCTACCTTTTCGCTGATCTTTTCGCCTTTCTTGACAACGACCGTGTCCGATACTATTGATATCTTCCCGCCTTCTGTCTTTGTCTTAACTCCTATCGAAGAAAACTGTGAAAGCATCGGTCCAGGAGGAAATGGAGTTGGTCCGCTTGGAAGCATTATATCTTCTTTCGCGACTTCTCCGGCTTTCGCTTTCTTGTAGTCTACATTCTCGAAGAATATCCTCATGAGCTCAAATGGGTCCAGATTAGATAAGATCAGAACAGGTATCTTCGCCTTTTTCGCCTTTTCAGATAGCCCCTCATTGATGTTTTTCAGTGCGTTATAAACAACAATTTTATTGGTGAATACTATATCCGCCTTTGATCGCAGCGATTTCTTCAGTTTCTCGAAGTTAGATGAAGGGAACCCGCTTAGCTCTACAAGTATGAGCGTCTTGTACTTATGTATAGCCCCGACCACCTCTTTCACCTTTTTCTCTTTCTTTATCGATCCGTTTGACCTTTCCTTTTTCATAATTTCACAGGCTCGCCCATCGTTGTTTTTATGTAAACCTTGCTTATATTGTTTTCTCCATCAGGCAGAACAGATTTTACAGCCTCATAGACTGCGCTGATATTGTCGATGATATCCTTGTCATTAGACTCAACGTCACCGACCTTCACGGAAACAGCTAAATTCTTCTTGGAGAGGACTCTGGCTGCTTTTTCCATTGATTTCGCCAAATTTTGCAGATTCATCCCGGGATTTATTATTGTGTTGGTCTTGGGATTCGGCATCTTATTGATATTGGTCAGATTCTTACCGAACTTTGCGGCCATCTGTGGCATTATAGATGATTCTGCGAAGAAAAAGTCGTAGTCTCTAACAAGCTTTCTTATTGATTTTTTGTCGAAGTTCTTGAAATCAGTTGACTTTATGACCTTTGAGAATCCATTCAGCTGATCAGAAGGTATGTCATCCCCTACAAATGCACAGGTCTTTACATCCTTAACCTTGTGTGGCATATGCAGAAGCAAATCCACATTTATCTTCTCTTTCTCCGATTTTTTCTTCAGCACTATTATCAAGTCTATAGCTTGCTTGAATTTCCTGGGTTTAGCGCTTCCCTTTAATTTCTTTATCGCTTCTTCAATTCTGTTGCTATCCATATCAGTTTTATGATAATTTATTCATTTTTAAACTTATTCTTACCATGGCTCTTTGCGTTTTGCAAAGTGTTTAACTAATCCGCCGATAATCCCAATTTCGTAAGATGGGGGGATGAAAGGCGGTAAGGATAGTATTTATGTAAGAAATGACAAAACAAAAATATG
>JBMFTM010000022.1:0-7808 GCA_049967035.1 Candidatus Acidifodinimicrobium sp. | reverse complement strand
TTGTATGATACTATATCTGATATTCTAGTATTTAAATTTATCTACAAAATTTTAATCAACATGATCTGGCTGATTATATGAGCTTGAGATCTTGCTTTGCTTTTCTACCAAAAGCTCTTTCAACTTATCTTTTTCTTTTACTCCAAAAGCTCTCCCAAGCTCTTCTAGTCTTTGCTTGGTTAAGCCGTACTTATATCGATAGTCAAGTAGACCTTTCAATGCGTCAAACTCCCTCCCGCTTAAAACTCCAATGTGGGCGTCAGCTGCATGCACTATTTTGATTCCCTTTTTATGTTTCAGTATCCTCAATGTATTCAAGTCATCCGTGCCTTTGGCTATATAAAAGCCGTCAGCCTTAATTTTTTCAAATATTTCGCTCTGTTTACCTGTGTCCCTGTGCCTTGGTAAAACTAAATCTTCTGTCCAAAGGCTTATGGTGCGATAGTTGACATTCAGTCTAGAAGACGCTTCTTTTCTAGAAACGCCACTCAGTATCAAATTTCTAGCTTCCTGCCTTAAGTCAGCATTTTTTATTTTCATCATCTTTTGCTTATATATCGCCTACATATAAACATAGACATTCTACGGATATAATCTTAATTGCCAGCTTATTTCTCAGTCTTTGAATTGCCCAGTGTATTTTTTACCCAAATTTCCGGCGCCTAAGTTGAATATGATGGTCTTTGTGTAAGTCATCTCGTCTATGCTGTATCCAACGCCCTCTTTGCCGCTCCCTGAATCTTTCACGCCTCCAAATGGGAAGTAAGCCGTGCCATGCGATGGTGCACCATTCAACGTCACGTTTCCCACCTGAAGCGCTTTCATGACTTCCCACGCATCATAGAACTTACCTGTAAAAACGCTTGAGTCCAACCCATATTTGGACTTGTTGGCTACGCTGATGGCTTCTGACTTGTCCTTGACTTTTATTAGTGTTATCACCGGCCCAAAAGTTTCTTCTTCTGCTATCTTTGCATTAAGAGGGACGTCCACAAGAAGTGTGGGCTCGTAGTAGCAATCCTTGTATTTCCCGCCGGCAAGGAGCTTCGCACCCTTACTGATGGCATCTTTAACCATCTCGTCTATTCTCTTGGCTGCATTTTGGCTTATGACCGGCCCCATCGTAACATTTGGATCCTCGACTGGATTCCCAAACTTATAGTCCTGTAGGTGCTGCTTTAACTTTTCAACTAAATCATTGTACACCTTCTCCACTGCTAAAATTCTGCTAACCGCATCGCACCTCTGCCCTGCTAACTCAAATGATCCTTTAACGCATTCTTTCGCAGCTAAGTCTAAATCCGCGTCCTCTAAAACTATGACAGTCCCCTTGCCTCCCAGCTCTAGATGCGTTTTCCTTAGACCTGCTATGGAAGCTATATGCTTGCCTACGTCTGTGCTTCCCGTAAAACTTATCATGTTTATACCTTCATTTGAAGTAAGATAATCCCCAGCTACATCTCCTTTCCCAGTGACTACCTGGAACACTCCATCCGGCACACCAACTTCCTGGAAGACCTTCGCTGCCATCAAGAAAGCGATAGGATCAGCACTTGGGGGTTTTATTATCACGGAATTGCCGGACAAAAGAGCAGGAATGACCTTCGCCATGGATGTGTAGAACGGATAATTGAAAGGAGATATACCCAAAACCACGCCTAACGGCTCTCTTATGACCAGGGCTACCTTCTGCGATGTGTCGCTTGACCAGTCTCCAGGGATATACTCGCCCATTATCCTCCTCGAGTCCTCCATGCTTAAGCGCATCCTCTCTATTGTCGCGTTGAATTCTCCTTCTGCGGAACGCCTAGCCTTACCAGCCTCCTTCACAAGCGTGTCCACTATGTCTGCCTTGTATTTCTGAAGCTCCAACCTAAACTTGTTGATAAGCTCAATCCTGTCAATGGCAGGTAGATCCCTTATTTTATGTTTAGAATCAACAGCATACTTTACTGCCAAGTCTATATCCTCTTTGCTAACGCTGGATATCTCTGCGAATTTTTTATTGTCTATTGGCGAGATGATGTCAAATTTATCCTTCGTCTCAATCCACTTGCCGCCGATGAATACCTTCAACTTCTTGAACTCACCGGGCACGTATATCTCCGAGAATTTATCACTTAAATTAAGCTCTACCATATCCTTATCATTATGCGCTTTAGATTATTAAGCTTTTTCCATCCCTCTTTTCGACTTGGATGATATTATCGGCTATATTCTTTAGATTGTCGTCATGAGTGACTATTATTATCTGATTTACGCCGGCTATCCTTGTTATTGAATCCGCCAACGCCGATACATCCTTCTTATCCAAGCCAGATGTTGGCTCATCCATTATGAATATATCGTTATGGCTTATCCCCCCCAAACTTGCCGCTATGGACGACAAAGAGATCCTGTAGGCTAAGGCAACTATAGTTTTCTCTCCGCCAGAAAGCCCTTTGGATTCAAAGCTGTCCTCACCAGTTCTAATGTTGATATTGTAATTATTGTCTATGTCAACCGCATAATCAGTTTCACTCCTAAGCTCATAGAATTTCGCTTGAAAAAGCGATCTGAATTCGCCTATAAATCTATTTCTCACGTATTCTCTTATGCTCCTTATGTCTTCCCTCAAATTTGACAGTAGTTTTATGCCCTTATCCAGCTTTGCAAGCTTAATGTTCGCATTCTCTTTCGCCCTCAGTTTCTCAGTTATTTCCTTAAGCTTATTTGTTTCCTCTTCCTTCCTTTCCTCCATGATTGCTTTTTCCTTTCTATCCTCAGCCAACTTTGAGGCAGCCTTGTTGTATTCGCCTTCAATTCGCTCTAGTTCCCTCTTAAGTTCCTCTCCAACTGATACATCGAAATTTAGCGAACTCAGATCTGACCTATTTTTCTGCAGAGTTAGTTCCTTCTCTTGAAGCGATTTCATCTTTTGGTCTATCTCAGAGTTTATAGATTCAAGCCTATTCAACAAAGTCCTGGATTTTGACATCTCATCAAGTTTCTTGCTTATCTTGAGCTTATCATCAAGGAGCGCATTTATCTCCCTCTCTATCTCCTCTAACTCTGATCCTAAAACCTCCAATCGCTTGCTAAATTCGTCCACTTTGATTAGATCTGACTCCTTTTTCAGTCTCTCTATTTCCGCCTTTGTGTTGGAGAGCTCCTTTTCCAGCGAAAACAATTCTTTCTCTATAGAGGACCTAGAAGGCTTCGTTTTGTTCGTCTTTATGCCCTCGAATCTTAATATCAAATCATTGTGTCTCTTAAGCCTGCTTTCGAATTCTTTTTCAACGTGCGATTTATCTGTTATCTTCGAACCGCAGAAAACACACGTCCCGCTGGACAAACTTTTTTCCTTATCCTCTGTCAATTCGCGTATGAATTCCTTTATCTGGTCTATCCTTGCATTTGCTTCATCCTCTGTCAATGACCCTAATGTCTTTTCTAACAGAGCTCTATTCTCTGAGATCATTCTCTCTATTTCTCTTTCATGTATAGAGTTCTTGCTTAGATCCTCTGCTAGTTTGTTTTTCCTGTCATTCAATACGCTTATCTTCATCTGGAGCTCATGGATCTCTTTCACCTTTTGATCCTTATCTGCAGTGAGCTTACGGATTGAAATGTCAAGTTCTTTCAAGCTATTTAGGAGGCTCTCTTCGCTTCCTACTTCAATGTTGACCATCTTACTGGATAGCACGTCTTTCTCATCCTGTAGGTCTTTGATCTCCCCCCTTAACTTGTCTTCCTCCTTTATTTCTTTTTCTATCAGTGACCTTAAAACATCAAACTTCAGCTGAATCTCCTTCTCTCTCTCTAACTTCTCCTCACAAGCCTTTTTATCCTGAATCAGCTTAGACACTACTGCATTCCCATCTTCTATGCTTTTTTCCAGTGATTTTATGTTTTGATCTATATCCAATAATTTGTTCCTTGTGTCTATCAGTTCCTGATCGCTGACTGAAAACTCTATCTCTTTCCTCAACAAAGCTGCCTCATTCTGCATCTCCAGAATTATGGGCTTAAGTCCTTCATATACCGCTGCATACTTGCCAACCTGAAGCGTGTCATCGATATACTCTTGCTTTCTCTGAGTGGTGTCAAATACCAGATTTTTCAGTTCGTCCTGCTTTATGTAAACGACCGCTTCAAATGTCTTGAGGGGGTCCGAGCTCATAGATAGACTTTTCGAGACAAATTTGCTTATATCGGAAGACCTATTCTGCAGGTCTACCTCTCTGCCGTTTACGCTTACTTTGTTCAAAGAATCATCATTCCTTACCGCATCCTTGACCCTCTTTAACCCCCTCGTAACATGGATCTCATCCCCATTCTCAGTGAAAACCAGCGAAACACTGCCGCTATTGCTCCCCCTCCTTAGGAGCAGTCTGCCCTCATTCTGGCCCTCGCCTATCTTGCCGAATAAAGCGTATTCTATCCCCATCAAAATAGAGGACTTGCCGCTCCCGGTGTTTCCCACTATCACATTTATACCACGTTTAAATTCTATAGAGGAGTGAAAGTGGCTTCTTATGTTATCCAGGTCTATTTTATTGATTATCATCAATATCCACCGCCTTACGTTTTATATCTGCCAGATCCTTCCCGCTCTCCACGGAGTCTATTATCAAGTGGGCAAGCTCTATCTCCTTTTTGCTGTATCCTTTAGCAGATAAGAACTCATTCTCTATATCGGCAATATTCTCACTTTCTATAGTTGTTGTATCTGATTCAGAGTCAGAAAGCCTGGAGGTATTCACACTTACATAAGAGTAACCCAATGCCTTCGCACTGGACTTTATATCTTGTATGTCCAGCTCAGACCTCTTGCCTTTGATTTTCCCTTCTATAATGACAACAAGTAGTTTCCCGTCATTTGGCTTAAATTTTGAAAGAACTTCAGCCTTGAGTTGCTTCTGGTCTTTTCCGTCTGCATTTACATACAGTATATCTTTCTCTCTGGTCTTCAAAAGCTGGTACTTTATGCTAGATATTCCACTCTCTGAATAATCAACAACATAGAAACCGCGATTCGGATTGCTTACGATCTCCTTCTCGTCCAAGTACTCAGTCGAGCCAGGATATTGGATTATGCCTCCATCATATGGAATATTGTCCCTATGGCCATGCCAGTGCCCGGCTGCATAATAATCAAAACCCTTTGGAAGGCTTTCAGTATCCAAGTCCTTAAATGTCTCTCCCAGGGCTGATACCGTATGATGGAAGATGAAGATTTTGATCCAAGCGCTCTTATCAATGTCCACGTCCAAAACCTTGAAGATTTCATCCTCCACACGGCTCCTCTTTCCTCTCACTCCTGCTATGAATGCGTTTAGGTAGGTTACGCCGCTTAGATGCACCCTCTCTCCCTCTTTTCTGATGTACTTACTTGAATTCAAGTTAATCAGCAGACCGTTCCTGTCGAAAAGATCAATTATGCTTAACTCTTCGCCTATCCCTACGTCATGGGACCCAGGAACTGCGAAGAACTTGATATTCTTCTCCTTTAACCTGTGCAGCTGATCAGTCACAAACAGAAGATCATTTATTTCCGGGGAGCCGTTATCAAAAATGTCACCGGAGTGAACTATAAAGTCCACCTTTGAATCAATGGCATAGTCTATAAGCTCCGAGAAGGCTCTCCTTATATCGTCATTCCGCTGCTTATCTTTATAGGCGTTGCCTATATGTGTATCACCAGTATGAATAAATTTATAAGTCATAGTAATATATTATAATTACGTTTTTAATAAATATAACTGATATGGATCATTTCATTAGGAAGGAAACGATAAGGATGTACGATGTTGACGGCCAAGGTATAGTGCATTATGCATCTTATTATAGATTCTTTACCAACACGCTTGAGGAGTATTCAAAAGCCAATTTCGGAGATTATTTGTCTGAGGTGAGCGATAAGACTTGGTTTGTAACAGTCGAATCCAAGGCAGCTTACCACAAACCAGCCAAGCTGGGCGATGTTTTGGAGATACACATGAACGTTGAGATGGTATCTAAATCGACCGTGAAGTTCGCCTTTCAAGTGTTCAAAGAGGACAACCTCACAGCGGAGGGATATCTCATACAAGTCTGCATAGACCCGGGCATCTGGAAGGCTAAGCCGATCCCTGAGGAGATCATAAAAAAGCTGGGCAACTAGAAGAAATCCTTCAAACTCATTTTACTCAGGTTCCTAACCGTCAGCCAGGTCTTGCGTATATACTTTGAGTATGGCTCCTCATTTATTCTACCATTATCGTTTATTATCTTCAGAAATGCTATCGTCCTAGGATCAGAGGTGTAGCCGCTCCCGAAATCATACGACAGCTCCTTCTTTATAGCTTCTACTTCCCTTTCCCTTTGGGCCTTCGCAAGTATAGACGCCGCCCCAACCTCTACGAAATCCCTGTCCGCATAGTTCCTTGCGATTACCTCCTTGCCATTTATCCGCTTTTCCAAGTAGGCTTTTACCTTTGAGGTATTCGCAGAAGGAGAGTCTACGATGACTTTCTCGCCTTTTATCGAGTTTGCTATCTCGGCCATATCATCCAACTCAAAGTAATTCAAGTTCTTCTTTGACTTGAACCTATCATCTATCTCTTTCGCAGTTCTAACCACCACCTTGAAATCCAAACTGAACTCTTTTATGATCCTCTCTAATTCATATATCTTCCTTATGCTAAGCATCTTTGAATCCTTTACGCCTGCTGACTTAAATTTAGCATTCAATTCTTCATTGAGGCTCACTCCTGCTATCACTATCGGCCCTATGACTGGCCCTCTTCCGGCCTCATCTATCCCTATTACTACCTTACTTTCCATTTGCCCTGTTGTCGGCCCTGAACCTTGCGTGCCCAAATTGTATCAGAAGCGTCACTCCAAACTTCTCAAGCCCATACGGTATATCGCATGCACCGTAATTGCTCCCGCCCCATATGTAAACCTCTGCGCCAGTGTTCTTCTCAATTATCTTCGCAACTTCAAGGGCATGCCTTATAAAGCCGTCAGGCAGCTGAATAGCGACCTTTCTGTGGTTCTTTTCCCTTATCCTTTCGAATATCTTCTCGAAGTCTACATCATATCTGTCAGTTATGAAATCTACATGCAATTCCTGTACCATATGAACTAAATACGCTTCCTAACAACAGATGAATCTGATTCAGCTTTAATATTTATTCGTTGAAATCCGATGACCTGCTTCCTTTCGTCTTGCGATTGTTCTTTCCCCTTAATCTTATATAGTAAGAGAGTGGGTTTTTTATGAGTTTGCAAGTTTCATCCGGAAAGCACACATTGAAGTATTTATAATAACCTGCCGCGTCGCAGTTCGGAGGGGGGTAGATTTTGCCGCTGAAGGCGTAATCTATCTGCTGCTTTATGTAATTTTCCTTAAGAGGTGGCTTATTTTTCCCGTTCCAGTCAATCAGAAGCTTGCTAACTTCCTCCTTGTTCTTCCCTATGCTTCTGTAGAAGTTTATTAGGATAAATACTGATCTTTTCCTCCCATCCGACAGCCCCTTGTTTATCTCCCTTATACACGGCGGGAGGGCTGATGCTTCAAGCGGCAGATTGTACACCCTATACTCGATTTCCTTCTCGACTTTTTCTGGTTCCTGAGCGGAGTGATCGTATGAGTCCAAAAATAGTCTTTTAGCCTCATCTCTTTTCGGTTTTAAATCGAAGAAATCTACCTTTGTATCTGCTATTTCTGGGGCCGCATCCTCAATCCTGAAGCTTTCCAGTCTTTCCCTCCTTATCGGAAGCGAAACAAGCCATTTTTTCTCATTAAGCGAGTACTGCATCCTAAACAGATGCCTCTCTGA
>JBMFTM010000021.1:0-7942 GCA_049967035.1 Candidatus Acidifodinimicrobium sp. | reverse complement strand
GCCGCACCTAACACTGCATAACTCGAAGATTTAGATGAAGTGACAAGCTTACCTATGGTTGCGAATGAACCTGACCCGGAATGACTTGAACCGGCTGCTGCTGTAAGACCAGTTGCTATCGCTATTGCGCCGATTATATCGACAGGAGCTGCATTGGCGCCGACGACAAAGGTCGCATTCACGTGGCCATTCTGCACGAATGGAGACGGTAGGCTGCTCATAGAATATGCACTCGCTGCTCCTACGGTGACACCTAGGAACATCGCACTGGTTGCTATTGCCGCTAACTTCTTAGCTGCACTCAATAATTTTGCTTTCATGTTTCCTCCTATAACTTTTATTCCTGCTCGGACTTTTTTGTTTTTGAATATGAGGCGTTAACCTCAAATGAAGATGACATTTTTGTTGTATTTAAACCTTTCGTTTGAGCCAATTCAGCCCTTATATGTAGTGAAAAAACTTTATTTCTTATCCTTTTCTTTTGCATCCAGTTTCTTCTTCAGCTCGCTGTTCTCGTTCTGAAGCAGGACGTTGCTTGCGGAGTACACTTTTATCGTCTGGTCCATCTCATTCAGCCTGCCTGAGATGTCATTCAACAAGGTCTGCAAAGATGAGATTGGAAATTCTACCTTTTCCGGCTTTATCACCTCTATCGTCGATGGCGCGTAGTCCAGTATAAAATTTAACAGCGACTCTATGTCTGAGGAGACATTGAATGTGACATATACAGAATAGAAATCCTTCTCCAGTTCCTTCGGCTCGCTGTATACCTCATTGTATATTCTCAGTTTCTTCCCATTCTCTTCGGCTGTCGCAAGGATTTTTTTCAATGATTCCACGGCCGCTTCCTTTGGCCTTGCCATCAGCTCTATCGTGCATCTCAGCTCCACTTCATTTTCTTCTTCAGTCATATCATTTTTCACTACCTTCTATTATTCCGCTGCGATATAAAAATATGAACATTTATTAGTACGCAGAGATATTTAGCTCATATGATTATATTCAGTTCTGCAGTGGCTGGCTGCGACCGAATAAACATAGAAAGGAAAGCGGTTAATCTAGCGAAGAAGAACGGAAAGAGGCTGGAGATAATAAACCTTATAGATGAGATGGTGAAGGTTGCCAACGAGACAAATCCCTACATAAATTCTAAAAACCTGCCTAACCTGGACATAGAGAACATAAAGGTGCTCAAGGACCACACGCTGCAGAGGATAAAGGAGAGAGTAAAAGAGGATCCGAAGAAGGACTACATAATCGACGGCCACATGTCATTTTGGTGGAGGGAAGGCCCGCTGAACATAATGAATTCAAAGGACATGAGGGTCCTGAACCCGAATTTTTTCATATCCGTCGTGAATGACCCTATGAGCATAAACAACAACTTGCACAAGAAAAAATCCTGGGAAGACAAGGCCATCGACGAGTATCAGATAGCACTATGGTCTGAGTTGGAGGCGTACACCACTGACTTGATAAGCAACTCAGTGGGAAAGAAAAACTACATAATAGGGGCGAGGGAGGATCCAAGGACGTTGTTTGAACTAATGTACAAGGACTATAAGCCGAAAGCTTACATCAGCTACAGCATAGAGCACAGGAAGAGCGGCTATGAGAGCCTTGAAAGGTTCATCGAAAAAATCAGGAGATACCTGATAGTCTTCAACCCAAAGTCAGTCGACATAGATGTATACAAGATGTCGGCTGATGAGAGGCTGAAGAACTTGATTTTCAACCAGACGGTCAGGCGGGATTTCCACCTTGTAGACCAAAGCGATATCACGATAGTTTACATGTCCGACCTTGTGTACTCGAGCGGAGTGGATGGGGAGAGGATGCATGCGCACTTCAGCGGAAAGAAGGTGCTCCTTTACTTTCCGTTCGAAAGATACAGCCCGTTCACGCCCTACTTTGTGGACAAGATGTACAAGAGCGAAAAAGAGCTCATAGAGGAGATAAAGAGGCTAGCTAAAGTCTATTCGGAGGGGAAAAGAATCTGAACATGCGACCGCCGGGATTCGAACCCGGGTCCATGGCTTGGGAAGCCATTGTTATGCCACTAGACTACGATCGCACCTACAGACTAGAACAACGCTAAAAATTTAACTCTTACGAATAGGTTATTCCCCTCTATTCAGCCGATAAAAAGTATTAAATATACAAAGATATAAGATAAATTATGATATTCGGAAAGAAAAAGGAAGAAGTGAACCCTTACTACAATAGCAAAGAGAACGCTCAGGGAAACCAGAGCGCAGCCCCTGCCCAGAACCCGGCCCCACAAACAGACAATTCAGGGCAAGCACCATTTCCTACGCCGATACTTCCAGTTCCTGAGCCCCTGAGCCCAGAGAACCCAAGCCTTAAGCCAATGTGGGAAAACAAGCCGATTCCTCCAGTCGGAGGCGTAGCTTCTACGACCGCATTCATAAGGCTGAGCGATTACAAACAGATACTTGAAGACATAAAGGCACTTGAGAAACAGATAAGTAGCTCAAAGGAAGAGCTTGGAAAATTGGGCGGCATTCTCGATCAGGAGAGGACTACACTTTCGAACTATGTGCAACTGGTCAATGATTTAGAGAAAGTGATAAACGACATTCATACTTCGCTTTCGAACGTACAAGCGTAGATATTCTAAGGCACTGAAAGATGGAAGAGGATAGGATAAGCATCGATGAATTCAGGAAGGTTAAACTCAGGGTCGGAAAGGTAGTGTCAGCCGAGGAAGTCCCGAACAGCAGCAAGCTTCTCAAGCTTATAATAAGCTTCAAGGACGAGCAGAGACAAGTCATAGCAGGGATAAAGAACCACTACAAGCCTGAAGAGCTCGTTGGAAAGAAGCTGATCGTCGTCTTCAACTTGAAGCCTGCAAAGCTCATGGGGCTGACTTCGGATGGGATGATACTCGCCGCATCTGACGGAGAAAAGCTTTCAGTACTGACTGTCGACAAGGATGTAGATGAAGGAAGCTACGTGTCTTGATCATTCTCTGTCATTTGTATTTTATTCTCATGATTTTGAACAGGCCGTTTCTCTTATAAAGGAAAAACCAGCCCGCAGCCAAATAGAGTATCCCAACCAATCCCGCGTCTCCGCCGCCGATGTACTTGGAGAGGGAGACTATGATGAGGGTGAATCCAACGACAAAGTACAGGAGTATGAGGAAGAGGACCAGAAACTTCTTCTCCCTCGATATTGCCTCACCTATCATCTTCAAGCGCTCCTGATCTGATTGATTCGACGATGTTTCCATTTGAGAACTTCGTGGAAGATGGGAGGTATTTCCTGAACATTGAGAATCTGTAGTCCATGAGGATTATAGTGCACCTGTCCTTCTCTGACCTTATTCCCCTGCCCGCAGCCTGCATCGCCTTTATCATCGAAGGCAGGACCTGGGCGTACTCGAAGCCCCTCCCGAACTTCGCCTGATAATAGTTCTGCAGCGCTTTTAGCCTGACAGATGGCGGCTCGAATGGCACGCCAACTACCACTATCAACTTAACGCTGTTGTTTTCTATTCCGATGCTCTCTGAGAAATTCCCGCCGATCACCGAGAGAAGGACAGAACTTTTGTTTTTTAGCCTGTGAAGTATGGATTCCTTCTCCTCCCTTGTCATCTTCTGCTTCTCCATGACAACGCTCTTCAGATCGCCGAGAAGGGGGGCGACCTTGTTCATGAAATCATAGGAAGGGAAGAAGATGATCGAACTGCCGTTCACACCGGAAAGCAGTTTCCTTATGTTTCCCGCTATGGTTGAAATCTGCTCATCCCTGTGCGAGAATTTTGAAGTGACGCTGGTGTCGTTTATTATCAGCCTGTTCTTGTCGACAAATGTGTCGGATATGTCAAGCTTTCTCGCATCCTGTACCCCCAAAAGATCGGCGAACACATCCATGGGCTTAAATGTCCCACTCATAAGAATCGAGGAGCCGAATTTTGATATAACCTCAGAAGCCCTGCCGGACGGATCCAGGGAGTATATGTTCAGCCTAACTCTATCGTTCTCCCTTGAAGCGTACTGCAGGTAGGACTCATCCGAACTGAGGAGAAGCTGCACGACCCTCTTCAAAGTGAAGGAGGGAGGTATCGAGCTCCTGCTCTCCCCAGCTTCTATTATCTCGTCTATAGCGTCGATGTCCTCCGCAGAGAATAGATCACTGAAGTCGACCGCTTCCTCGCCCTTGACGTTCTTTATTGATTCGATTATGGACTTCACCTTCTTCGCTAATTCTGCGCTGCCGTATTTTGCTATCTCCTCGTGGGCCCTCTCGAGCGTCCTTAAGGAGATGGATGTGGAATTTATGTCCTGTATTTTGCTGTGGAGGTTGTGCGCTTCGTCTATGATCAAAGTAGTGTCCTTCGGGGAGATGTTTAGCTTTGAGAAAAAACTGTTTGAGATGTCTTCATTGAAGGCATGCGAGTAGTTTGCTATCACCACGTCCGCCGATTTTCCGTAGACCATGGATATCTCGTAGGGGCAGACTTCGAAGGTCCTAGAGTTCTCTATGCAGTCTGAAGGATTTGAAACGTCAAACTGGAGCGCGTTCAAAGCGGAAGGCTTCAAGCTCCTATCCTTTGAGTAAGTGTTCGAATAAAACCTGCACGCACCCTGCTCCCTGACGACCCTGCAGAACTCAGAGAAAATAGATGAGTCCACATCGTTGTCTAGAAGGCACATCGACTGCTTTCCGTTAACTCCGACGAACTTTACATTGGTGTTCGAAGCCAAGTTTATCGATTTTATTGTGTCATAGAATATCTTTTGATGCGTGTGCTTCGATGTCAGGACAAGGATCCTCTTTCCCGCCTTCTTTGAGGCTTCCAAAGCGCCGAGCATCACCGCTACTGTCTTGCCGAGTCCTGTGGAGGCATTTATCATCAGCTTCGACCCGCTATCCACGGTCTCGATGACTTGGCTTATTATCTCCTTTTGCCCAGGCCGCATCTCCTTGAATGGAAAACTGAACATATGGCATCCCTAGACTCTGATATGTTTGTTAGGATTTAATAATTTCAAATACTCATGCGTCCTTACAGAATTAGTCGTACTATGGGGAAGAAACCATTTGCGTACAGGCACAACCTGTCTTTCATTGTGCTTGTGGGATTAGCCATGTCCCTGGCAAACGCTATCTGGGCTTTTCTACTTTCAATCGCGGAGAGCCAGAATGGGAACTTCGCTTTGGTTGCTGTAACGATGGCAATCGGATTCCTGCCATTGAGCTTTCTGCTTTACGCCAGAGACCGCAGCGGACCAATGCTATCAAATTATGCGATATTAACCGGTGTGTTCTTCGGCCTGGCAAATGCTATGCTTATGAGCATATTCAGCTACAAAGATTCAGCGATAATCTACTCGCTTATCTCCCCCACTGTACTGGTGTTCATAACCCTCCAGGTATTCGTGAACAGGAAGAAGATCAGCCGCAGCGGTATACTCAAATTGTCTGCGGGAGGGGCTGCTGCAACGCTCGGTTTTGTATCCCTCTCATTCTCTGGCCTGAATACATCCTTGGTAAGCGAGTACGACATATTCCTGTCCATCATCTTGATAGCCTTGTATGGCACGGCTGGGTTCCTGCTGACAGAGACAGGATTGGAGAGCAAGAACATAGGCAGGCCGATGCTCACTATCGGGGTGTTCGAGATAATCACGATGCTTTTCTTCCTGCCTTTCTCTGGGTTTAAATTTTCAACGATTGGGTTAGGATACGCATTTCTAGCGGGTGTGATCGTAAGTGCGGGGGTTATAATAAGCTTCATGGGATATAGATCGCTTCAGGGGAGCAAAAGAGCCCTGTCTTACTCATCTATAATCTACATACTGTCGGAGTCAGAGACGCTCATACTCGTGCTGCTGTACACGCTTTTCGTTGGCAGACTTAATGCTTACGTGATTGCATCGGTGCTGCTCATAGCTGCAGCGATATGGTATCTGTCAAAGGAAGCGGACACATCACTCGAATGAAGGCACCAACAGGAGACTCACTGCTTCTTCACCGGCTTCTGCAATGACTTTGGAGTCTCTCCTCCATGCCATGTAAGCCTTGGC
Source organism: Candidatus Acidifodinimicrobium sp. (assembly GCA_049967035.1). Taxonomy (GTDB): domain Archaea; phylum Nanobdellota; class Nanobdellia; order Parvarchaeales; family Parvarchaeaceae; genus Acidifodinimicrobium. The sequence goes on along the minus strand of JBMFTM010000021.1, from coordinate 1,886 downwards.
TTTATCTGCGTCGGGTATATCCTCTCCGAGTTGTCATCCATGATTATGCACGCGCCAGGCAGCTTCGGCAGGTTCGCAAGGTATCTCTCTATTGTCGATGACATGTAAGTCTGCATGACCTGATTCAAGGCGTCTATATCTATCTTCGCAGTCACATGCTGGGAGATTATTATGTCCGACTGCGTTATTATGTCTGTGTCCAGTTTTCCCGGCTGCTGAGTTGCTATCACCAGCCCTATGCCAGGCTGCCTTCCCTCCTTCACAAGCCTTGAGAGTTCCGGGGATGCTGCCGTTACTCCCCCTGCCGGAAGGAATTCATGAACCTCATCTATGAACATCCAGACCAATGGTATTGTCTTCCTATTCTCCTCTATCACTTGGTTCATCTCGTTCATCTCCTCTGCCCTCCTTTGGATCTCCCTTATCTCAAGTACTTTCCTTGACAGGAGGCCAATGACAAGAGCTCTTATGCTGAACGGGCCTGAGGAATGCGAGTACAGGCTTATGTCAAGGATATTTATGTAGGCAGGCTTGAGAAGGTCCTCTATGCTCGTCCCATTCTTCTCGAAAAGGCCCCATGCCTTGGCGGACTCAAATCTACCTATGCAGATGTCTTTCACAGTGTCCTGCGCCAGCTCTGACTTTATGTCTTCTATTATGTCGTCTATGTCAAAGCTTTTCTTCGTTTCCGCTAGATTCGACACTGCGCGCTCTATCAGCACACCTTCCTCGCTGTTCATAGAGAAACCGAAGATATCAATCCACTCGACCGAAGAGATGTCAGATACGGATATGGAGAAGGGCTCATCGACCATCGTAGGGTTGTCCTGCTTGAGCTGTTCAAAGTAGCCCTTCGGAACGAAGACCCTTACGTTCGTGAACGCCTTAGGCTCCTCCCCCCAATTCTTCAGTATATCCGCTTCTTTGTAGTTCGGGCTCTTCATCGTCCAGAATATCCCCATCGTGTCTATTATCAATGAGGTTATGTTCTCCGCCACCTCTGTGGGGGCAGACGCCAAAGCCTCCGCTATGACACCCATCGTATAGCTCTTCCCTGACCCTCTCTTGCCTGCTATCAGAACCACGTGCGGCCTAAGTATGTCCAGCATTATCTCATTGCCCAAACTTGTAGTAACGCCCATCGTTATGTACTGCTTGCCTATCAGCGAGGAAGCGCTTGAGCCGTAGATGCTCATATCCTTGTCGTTTCTTCCGATGATTATCTCATAAGACATATCTTCCCTCTAAAGGCATAATATCAATTATTGCCAGGTATTCTTATAGTTTTTCTAGCATCACAGGTAAAGCTTCCAAACTTTTACTTTGTATACTCCTGTGAAAAACAGGAAGAAAACCGCAACCAGCATAAGAGTCACCCCGGAGAAAGCCTCCCACACCACCGGAGTCTGGATATAGAAGCTTAGAATGAAGTTTATCACAAAGCCTACCGCAAGTATCAAAGCGCCTATGGAAAGGGACAGGAAGGCAATTGTGAACCTGCGCGGATTGTTGAACATCATCGCGCCGAATATCTTATTGAATTCTTCCACTGATGATTTGTGTATTATCCTCAACCTGAAAAATTCAAACATAGAAATCGAAACGATCGTGATCAATGCGGAGACGAACGAAAGGACGGTGTAGAAAACAGCTAGTGATATCATACGAACCTCTTGAACCTGCTATACCAAAAATGCAGCTGAAGGACTGCAAAAAGTGCGCTCAGCAGCCCAAGTACAAAGCTCGTGAAATAAAGAAGGAAATCAAGGCCATTCACAGGTACATCTCCGTCTATCATGTATTCTATTAGCGAAACGATGCCTGTCAGGAATATGAAAATCGAGAAATAAACTAGCATTGACACCTTCCTCCTTTCAGGATTCAAT
>JBMFTM010000020.1:0-9929 GCA_049967035.1 Candidatus Acidifodinimicrobium sp. | reverse complement strand
AACCATCAGCTCGTTCTCGTAGTTGTCCGACTTTGAGATGATAAAGGCGGCGTCCCAGTCAATAATTATAACATCATTGTTATAGTAGGAAAGTCGCCTCTTGACCGTGCTTTCAACGTAGTCATCCGACAGGTCCGAGAGATTCTGCTCATCTAAAAGTATGCCTGCTATCCACCTCTTGTTCTTTGGAACAAATTCGGATGCGTCCCCCTCTATGAAGTAAACTCGATAATTTTCAAATGTGTCTTTGTCTTTTATATTCAAGTACTTGGAGAGTTTTTTCTCTATTTCTGATTTTATCTCTTCTGATGCTTTTTTGAAATTGTCCTCAAATTTCTTGTCGAAGGTAACTCTCTCTATAGTGGTTAGATTATCTACAGGCAGCCTTATCCTAATGGCTATCACACCGACTGAATAGACCAAGAATTGGAGCTGCAGGCTTATGCTTTTATTATCTATCTTGATCTCTCTCTTGCCAAGATTGAGTATCACTGGAAGTTCGAAGGGGTTTACACCCTCAGGGACTGCCTTTCCGTACTCATAGAATGGAAAAACCTCTGCTCCCTTAAGGTACTCTTTTGCTCTCTCAAGTTCTATTCTATCACATATATCGTAAAAGTAACTGTAAATTATTTCGCCTTTCATAACATAATACATCTGCTTGTCCATTTATAAGGCTGATTTTCAGATAGATCTCTACCTAAAAATTCATGTAAACATATAAAAAGTGGTGCCGCTTTGATAAGAAAATATGAAAGAGGAATATGAAGTTATAGAGAGGAAAGATGAAAACGGAGCCTCTCCACCGCAGGTTTACATGATAGTAGCCATAAATTTCAAGGGGCCGACATATGTAAGATTCCTGAGTCAGACGGACATAAAGGTTGGCGAGACAGTCTCGGTCGACGGCGTGAAGGTGTACTACAAAGACACAGAAGTAGGCACATGGTCGGTCTTCAAGAGGGGGGACGGTTTGATCATAGATACCTCTTACAACATAAAATACACCGGCGGCTACTCAGTGGACGGGCAGATAATATATTTAGATTCCAATTTCCCGAAAGAGATCACCGTCCAGGGAAAGAAAATAGACACCGTTGAAACCATAGGAAGGCACCATGAGTGCACTGAGAAGTGGCTCATAGATGATGGATACACGTATAGTTACGCCCATCAAATAGCAACCAAGATAGAGAGGTACTTTGTAGAATCGCTAGGTGTGTCATGGAACGATTACAGCAACGAAGTAGCGAAGAACCTAAGGGAAACCTATTCGAGAAAGTTGTCAAGGAGTCCAGCCAATCTAGATCTTTCCCCGTATATCTTCTCCAAGGATGTAGATGCCTTAAAGGAAATAAAAGAGAGCGGCGGCAAGGTTGATGTGGAACTTGTCGGTGGTGGTGCCCCACAGGAAGGTTACTGAACTTAAGCTTAAAATATATGAATATTCATAAAAACTAATGGCAATAATATTTGATCTGGATGGCACACTTATAAACAGCCTGAATCTACATGCTACCTCTATAAAAAAAGGTATAGATAGTGTTATTGGAGAGGGTAAAATAAGTTACAGATTCGTCCAGAAAAATATACGCTACCCTACATCTTTCCTTTTTAAGTTGATAAAGGATGACCTGGGCATAAATCTTAGTAATGAGCAGAAGAGGCTGATCCTAGAGAATAAAAGAAGGTATATGTCGGAGATGGGTTTTAAAGGTGTGAGGCCTTACAGCGGGGTAAGTGATACTTTTAATCTGCTGAGGAGGGAGAAGATAAAGTTCTGCATAGCCACATCGATGCCAAAAAGAGAGCTTCCGCTCCTCAGGTCTTCGGATAAACTCAGGATTATATTCAGCGTCCCTATATTTTGTCCGGATGTTATGGAGCATGAGAAGCCGAACCCTTTCGTTTTGGATATGGCGATAGAAAAACTGCACCTGAGCAGGGCAACTTCTTTCTACGTGGGCGACAGCATCACCGACATGGAAGCCGCGAAGAACGCAGGGATAAATTTCATAGGTGTTTTCAACTCTAAACTTTCTGATAGTGAGTTGTTTTTTAGGGACATGGTTGGTCTTAATAATTTCATTCGAAAAAACTTGGCCAAATTCAAATAGCAGAAAATTTAGACAAAGTTTAATAATACAACAGATGTAGAATATTCTGTTGGGGATATGGCAGAGAAGAAAGATAACACAATAAAGGATTTTGTAGAGCATAAGTTGAAGGATAGGTTGGACAGGCTTCTGAACACAGATAAATTCTCAATAGTGCTTGATTTTAAGGAAATAGACGAATTCTCCCCTGCCTTGGGGGATGAAATCCTGAACTCTCCTGCAGATACAATAGAAGAGATAAAGGACGCTGTCGCAGAGCTGGGGTCGGATTATAAGGAGCTAGATGTAGAGATAAGGATAAGGGACCTTCCAGAGAACGCGAAGATAAAGATAAGTGAGATAAGAAGCAAGCACCTGAAGAAACTCATGCAGGTCCAGGGCTTGATAAAGATAGCCGTGAGCGTGAAGCCGGTCGCAAAATCAGTCAGTTTTGAGTGCCAGAGTTGTGGTCATGTAGTGGTTATTGAGCAGAAAGAGAAGACTCTCAGAGTGCCGTCTATCTGCCCCAACTGTGGGAGGAAAGACAAGTTTAAGATAGTTGACAAGAAGTTTATAGACACGCAGAGGATTGTATTGGAAGAAGCACCAGAGGACTTAGAAGGTGGGGCGCAGCCTCAGCAGATAGAGGTTATGCTGAGGAGAGATCTAGTAGATCCAAAGTTTGAGAGGAATATAATACCTGGAAATAAAGTCATAGTCACCGGGATAATAAATGAGTATCCAATATACTTGCAGAGCGGGAAGAGATCAAATACATCGGAGCTTTCAATAGAGGCGTCCTACTTAGAGTCGGTGGAGCATGAATTCGAGGAACTGGTCATCTCAAAGGAAGAGGAAGAGAAGATAAAAGAGTTGGCGAAGGACAAGACTATCTATGCCAAGCTGGCTGCCTCAATAGCTCCGAACATATTTGGATATGACCACATAAAGGAGGCGATAGTTTTGCAAATGTTTGGAGGCGTGAGAAAGGTTTCTTCTGATTCGTCAAGCGTTGTAAGGGGTGATATACATATCCTCTTGGTGGGAGACACCGGTGTGTCGAAAAGCACTATACTCAAATATGTTACTGCTATAGCCCCGAAAGCTAGGTATGTTGTTGGTACAGGTTCAAGTGCGGCGGGGCTTACTGCTACGATAATAAAAGATGAAGCTAGCAGGAGCTATATATTGGAAGCCGGTGCGCTTCCGCTGACAAATAAAGGGCTTCTTGCGATAGATGAGATTGATAAGATGAACAAAGATGATAGGGTGGCCATGCATGAAAGCCTTGAGCAGGAAACCATAACCATAGCAAAGGCTAATATCCACGCCACTCTCTCGGCTCAGACAAGTGTTTTGGCGGCGGCTAATCCTAAGCTTGGTAGGTTTAATCCTTTTGACACTATAGCCTCACAGATAGACCTACCGCCCACGCTAATCAACAGATTCGATTTGATATTCATAATGCAGGATAAACCAAATCAGGAAATAGACAAGATGATAGCAAAGAAAATCCTAGATGTAAGTAAGGACATAAACAAGAATAAACCAGCGATATCAATAGACCTACTGAGAAAGTATATAGCTTACGCAAAGAAGACAGTTTCGCCGATAATATCCGATGAGTCAATGAAGATAATAGAGGAGTTCTATCTTAGGTTAAGAGGTCAGACCACAGTAGGGGACCAAGCCGTCAGGCCAATACCGATATCGGCTAGGCAGCTTGAGTCTATAGTGAGGCTTTCAGAAGCGAGCGCAAAGGTGAGGCTGTCTCCATACGTTTTGGCAGAAGATGCAAAGAGAGCAATAGAGCTTGTGATGCATTATCTGAATGAGGTGGGGTTAGATCAGTCTACAGGCCAGTTGGATATAGACAGGATAGAGGTGGGCATATCAACATCGCAGAGGGGGGTAATCCTGTCTGTCAAGTCAATAATAAAGAACGAGATAGAAAATTTGCCAGCTGGATCTGCCCTTCCAATTTCTAAAGTTTATGACGATGCAGATAAGATGGGGATAGATAAAGATAAGGTGGATAATGCAATATCAACTCTAAAGAAAGAGGGGGAGATATTCGAGCCTAAACAGGGGCTTATAAAACTTTTGGTGTAGGTAATATGGATTATACTTTCTTCATGCTTCCATTGTCAGTGGTTGATAATTCTAAGCCTGAATCAGACGGCCAAAATAATTTTATTCAATATAACGGTGTAAGCATCTATAGACTTCATGTGGTTGGGTCGGTTGTATTCATGGAAACTAACTACCAAGATGGCAGCGGGTACTTCATACTTGATGATACTTTCTCTACGATACTTGTCCACTTTGAGGGTAGCATTTCAAGGAGTGTTTCAGAGATAAAAAGATGGGATCTGGTGGAAGTTCTTGGCACAATAGATACAAACGGCGAAAAAATAACTTTGGCCCTAAATACGATAGTGAAGATAGGTCTGTCAAGGTATTCATTCAATAAGATTCAAAGCATTAAAAATATGATGGAGTTAAGTAAATGATGGATTACGATGAGATGCTGAAGAGAGTGAATGACGCAAGGAAGCCAAATACGGGCAGTAGATTCGAGCCGCCGGAAGTGGAAACTTATCAAAACGGGCAGAAGACTATCGTGGAATTGGATAAATTTGCTGCATACGTGAATAGGCCAGTCGGGCATATATCAAAGTACCTGATGCACGAACTTACTGCCAATGGCCAGATAGACGGTGGCAAGCTGATACTTGGTGGGAGGTTTAGCAAGAAGTCAGTGCAGGAAAAGATAAGCCAATATACAAAAGAGTATATAATATGCAGGGAATGTGGTTCCCCTGACACGCACCTAATAAAAGAAGATAGGAACTACAAGATAAAATGCATGGGCTGTGGGGCGGAGTACCCTGTAGGCAGGATAAAGTGATAATGGGAAAAGTTTATGTGAAAGTACATGAGATACCTGACCAGGGCAAGGTGCTAGCTGTCAGCGACGAAGATCTTATAGGAAGAACCTTGAATGACAAGAAGAGAGACATAATTTTTGAGATATCAGAGGAGTTCTATAGAGGGGAGTTAATCGATGCGGAAGAGCTGGTAGAATTTCTAAAGAGAGAAGGCAACATAAATATAGTAGGAAATACGGCGGTTGGTGCAGCCGTAGAGGCCGGTCTGGTAAAGGATGAGGATACGATTCTGATTGACGGTGTAAGGCATGCGCAGATATATAGGATCTAAGCATATGCACTATCTCTTCACTTGGGAAACTAAACTTTAAAACTTGGAGAATAATATAAGAATAATGATGTAAAGCCCCGTAGTCTAGTGGTCAAGGATGCGAGCCTCTGGAGCTTGAGACGTCGGTTCAAATCCGATCGGGGCTATTATGAGTCAATATAATATCAACTATCATGGGCGTAGTTCTCATCAGCCATTCAATATCTAAGGTAAGTTTTCCTTTTTGAAGCTCCTAGTAAAGGCTTAAATACTAAACCATTTCTTTACTTATTTGTAGTATTTAATGTACTAAAACAAAATAGGGCGCAAGGGCTCAAAATTTGGTTGATTAGAATGATTGTAAAATCTTTAGAAGAACTTTTGGATGAGCAGGAGTGGCAAAAGCTCTATGCTATTGCCAAAGCGTTGTCATGGTCAAACTTAGATGTTGCTCAATACCTTTTAGATAACCTATCAATTAAGAATAATAATGAAGAACTCTATGTAGATAAGAAGTTGACAGTTTATATAGCAGGGCCGTATACACCCTACGACGCAAACCCGCACTCAAGTTCAAGAGTGGCACATGATAATGTGGTCACAGCTATAAATTTTGGTGTAGAAGTTGCAAAGCGTGGGCATTTTCCATTTATACCCCACCTTTCTCATTTCATGCACATATACGGCAAGGAGGAGCTCCCATATCAATTCTATATAGATAACGACTTCAATTGGTTAGAAAAATGTGATGCTATACTCTATTACAGTAAGAAGATAGGCGTAATTAAAAGCGGGGATACAAGAAGCCTGGCTGGAGCAGATAAGGAGCTTGAAAAGGCGATAAATCAAAGGAAGTTGATTTTCTTTGATGTCCAGCAGATTCCTATATACTCGTTGAAAGGGGGCATTTGAAACATGTCTATGGTAAAATACGACGGCAAATATTTGGTACTCGAAAAGGAAGTTGAAGGCAGCAAACTGCTGGAATACATAAGGGAAGTCGCTGAGAAGGAGGATATCTACATCAGGGAACTCAAGCTTCTCGGACCTTATGAAGACTATGTGAGAGTTCATTTTTATTCTCCAATAGTTGAAATTTTCAATGGTTTAAGTCTAGAGAGGAGAGTGTTCTCAACTTTGATTAACACTGCCCAAAGTTGCTCTCAGATGAAGGTGAAGAAGTCCATATTTTTTGGTCATACAAAACGTGCTAAAGAGCTAATAGAAAAGTTTGGTGAAAAGCTTGAGGATACGTTAATGGATAAAGACATGGATGACGACTAGGATATTCTGTCATTAAAACAAATTTTAACTAATTCGTCGAGAGCTTCCACCCGCAATATTGAGACACGATCTATAGTCTTGGGATTCGTTTGTTTGTAACATTTAAATACGATAAAATCATTGAATTGTAATGCAGCTGAGCAAGAAAAATCAGAGCAAAGAGGTTTACCACGTTCTAGACAATGCCAAATCAAGCAGTAGGCACTACGGTGTAACTTTACTTTCAGTCGCAGGTACATTTCTTGATGGTTATGATATTTCAATTATCGGGGTTGCGTTGACGATAATAACAATTATACCTGCTTTCAGCTACGTCAATACTCCTCTAGGTAAGGGGCTTATGGCTGCGTCTACCACGATAGGTATGCTTTTTGGTGCACTCTCCATAGGCTACGTTACTGATCTCAAAGGAAGGAAATTTATGTATCTTTGGGATATGGTAATATTCATAATATTCACAGCTTTAATATCCGTTTCATTCAACTTCTGGTCGCTGTTTATATTCAGATTAATATTGGGTGTCGCCATAGGCGCAGATTATGCTATCGGAGCAACAATAATCTCAGAATTCTCACCAAAGAAGTCTAGAGGCAAATACCTTGCAAGTGATGGTCTTGCATGGTGGGTGGGAGCGGCCTTTGCGTTCATCATGGGTTATCTGTTGCTGAATACTGGCATAAACTCATGGAGGTACATGTTTGCAATCGGCATAATACCTGCTATAATAGTCCTTATACTTAGGACAAAAGTGCCAGAATCTGCAAGATGGCTAGCTAATCAGGGTAACATAGAAGGGGCAAAAGCTACTGAAAAGTTTATGACTGGAAAGGCCGACAAAGTGATAAAGATCACAAAACAGAAGGTCTCATTTATGACGCTATTTGATAAAAAATGGATAAAGAATACGGTTTATTTCGGTTTGGCGTGGTTCTTCTACGACGTTGCATTCTATGGGATAGGGTTGTTTACACCTACAATATTGATTTTACTCGGATTGTCTCATTCCATGTCGATACTTGGTTCAGCTATATTCTCTTCAATCGCCATAGTCGGTGCAGTCATGTGCATCTTGACGGTAGATAGGTGGGGTAGGAAGCCTGTCACAATCCTCGGTTTCGCCGGAATGTTTGTATCATTGCTTGTGCTTGCGATAATCGCCATGGAGGTCCCGAAGGACGCCTTTGCAGCCGGTTTAACTGGAGTTGTGATAGCTGCGATGTACATACTGTTTGAGTTGACCCAGTCTTGGGGTATGGGAAGCACTGATTTCGTGTATGGGCAAGAGCTGTTCCCACTGTCAATAAGAGCTACTGGGCAAGGGTGGGGTGTCACTATCAGTAGGATAGGTGCAATATTAGGATTAACTAGTTTCCCAGCGATAGTTGCGTTATATGGGTTAGGTTATGGTTTGTTAATGTTTGCAATAGCAGGGTTGCTGGGAATGCTGCTTACGATATTCATGGCTCCTGAAACGAAAGGAAAGACCTTGGAAGAACTTGAAATGAAAGCAGAGTAAATCCAATGATAATTAGGTTTTTAGGTAATTGGAGTTCTAATATCATAAAAAGCAGGAGAAATGTATCATTCATCGTCGATGATAAGATAGTCTTTGATTTTGGCCCGCATACAATTGAATCACTTCTTGATCTGAGTATTGACCCATGCAATATAGAGAAGGTATTGATAACGCACATGCATCTCGACCACTACTCTGGGGTATCCGAGCTGCTTTGGTATAGATCTATCCACAAAGCCGAAAAGAGGCTTGTTATCCTCGGGCCAAAGGGCATAAAAAGGAACACAGAATTGCTTATGAGGGTACTAAGAACCCCAAAGCCTTGGTACAAAGAGCAGATCGATACCAACACGACTTACATAGAGGATAAAGGGACTGATTCGATAGAGGTCTTTCATGGTAAACATCTTGTCCCAGACAATGGATACAGATTAAATTATAAGGGAAAAACTGTCTTCTATAGCGGAGATACGGCATATTCAAAGGACATAGTCAGAGGTGCTAGGGATGCTGATTACTTGATACATGAGATGACATATACGGATGAAGATGAGAAGTTTGCAAGGTACTGGAAGCATTCTACTTACTCCACTGTCATGAAGGTTTTTGAGGAAAGCGGTGCTAAAAAGTTAGTGCCCGTTCATCTCTCAGATAAGTCAAACCTTCTTGCGTTGAGACTTTCAAAGGAGAGAAAAGATATAGTTTACCCTGAGAAGAATCTAAAACTTTAGTTATACAATAAGAAAAGATAACTTTTTTATAGACAAAGAGTCTATTAGACTTATAAACGAATATTTTCAAATCATATGGATATAAAGGTAATAAATGGAAATGAACTGAAGAAAGGAGATACAATTCTAGTTGATGGCCAGTTCATTAGTAAAGTTACAGACATAAAGACCAGTGCACCCGGAAAGCACGGGCACTCAAAGTCAAGGGTTGAGGCAGTTGGAGTCCTTGACAACAAGAAGCGAGTTTTCATAATAACTTCAGAGGATAAAATCCAGATTCCAATAATCGACAAGAAAAATGCTCAAGTTATAAGTGTTGCCGGGGATAAGGCGCAGCTGATGGACTTAGAAACATATGAGGTATTCGATGCAGATATACCTGAAGATTTGAGGGACAAAATAACAGAAGGTGCACAGGTGGTTTACTCGGATTTGATGACAGCTAAGGTCATAAAGAGCCTTAAGTGAATCGGCATAAAGTTAAAATAGAACAAAATACAATTAATTATATGGAAAAAGCATTACTGCTGTTGGAAGTTTCTCCGCAGAAGACCGACGCTGTCTACGGCAAGCTTAAAGGATTGAAGGATGTTAAGATGGCAATGAAGATTTACGGTCGTTTTGATATTGCTCTCTTAATAGAGGTTAACACAACTAAGGATATCCAGAACTTTGTATTGTCTATAAGGAAGATGCCAGGGATCCTAAGCACTGAAACGCTTATATCTGCAGACTAAAAAGTTTTTATACTAAAGAGGTGAAGAGTAAAGATGATACCGATGAGATGTTACAGTTGTGGCAAGCCCCTATCTAATCTTTGGGAAGAATACAAAGAAAAGATAAAGACAGAGAGCCCGAAACAAGCGATGGATGAGCTAGGTTTGGACAGATACTGCTGTAGGGCCACTATGCTTTCAACCATAGAAGAGCAGGATATAATCAATTTATCTGAGCTTCAGTAAATCTTCTAGAACCTGTCTATTTTTAATAATAAGAACTTTTCTAATTAACTTGTATGGGGCTGTAGTCTAGCTTGGTCAGGACGCCAGACTTGGGCTCTGGTGACCTGGGTTCAAATCCCAGCAGCCCCATTTTGATATA
>JBMFTM010000019.1:0-9939 GCA_049967035.1 Candidatus Acidifodinimicrobium sp. | reverse complement strand
GGGCTGTAGATGATCTGTTAATAAAGAATAAAAAGAAGGCTATGGGGAGAATCGGGTGGCTTCTGCTGTCATGGGGTATAGTTATACTCGGTCTAAACGTACTACAGAAGGAAAGCATAGGCCTTGCAAATTCAAGCGCTTTAGCGGCTTATATCCTGTTGATTGCAGGATTCGCGCTTACTTTTTCCTCAGAGGGGGTAAGTTCTATACTGGAAGTGCCTTCAGTGATAAGCCACATACTATCCTATACAAGGCTTGTTGGTATATTGCTTGCGTCTGTGATACTCGCCGAAGTCATAAACTTATCCACATCATACGCTCTGAGAGGCCCAGCGTGGCTTATAGCTATCGGTTTGATCATCCTGATATTCGGCCAGATATTCAACATAATAATAGCACTGTTCGAGGCAGGGATTCAAGGGGCCAGGCTGATATATGTGGAGTTCTTTTCGAAGTTTTACACAGGAAATGGAAACGAATTCAAACCTTTTAGGCTGAAAGAAGCGCAGGAAAAAGTTAAGGCTAAAAGATGAAGACCTAATTACAAATATTTGCTTTCGATCTTGCCGGATTCAGTCAACTTTACAAAGGAAGCATTTTTCCTGAACTCATCAAGATTCTTTGAATCCAAGTAAGTCATAGCGGATCTTAAGCCGCCGATTAAGTTGTTTATTATCTTTACCACTGTTCCCTTGTAAGGTACAAGTGTCTCAGTTCCTTCTGGAGTGTATTCTCCTATCTCTGAGTTCACACCTGTCTTCTCGCCTTTGTCATAGAAAGCATTTATGGAGGCCATCCCTCGGTAGAATTTGAAGTTTTCACCATTCTTTGTCACTATCGTGCCAGGCGTTTCGTCAGTCCCGGCTAACATACTCCCTAGCATTACTGCATCCGCCCCAGCTGCCAAAGCTTTGGACAAATCTGCTGATTTTCTTATGCCCCCATCTGCTATCAATCTAGTCTTGCTCCCAGCCACATCGATTATTGCGCTTAGCTGTGGATAGCCTACGCCTGCTACAGTCCTAGTTAAGCACGCATTCCCGGGACCTATACCTACCTTTACTGCATCCGCCCCGGCCTTCTTTAGATTTAACGCCCCTTCCTTTGTTGCTATATTTCCAGCGATTACATCTATGCCGAATCTGTTCTTCAACTCTTTTGTGACATCTGCGGTCCTCTCCAGATACCCATTTGCAACGTCAACAACCAAAAAATCTGCTTCCGCTTCAACTAAGGCCTTCGCTCTCTGCATGTAATCACCGCTTATGCCGACTGATCCTCCTACTATCAGCCTTCCTTTTTTATCCTTAGAAGCAAACTTGTACTCTCTATTCAATTTTATGTCCTTGGATGTTACCATGCCTATCAAGAGGTTGTTTTTATCAACTATAGGTAATTTCTCTATCTTGTTCTTCGCTAATATCTTCTCCGCGTCTTCCAATGTTATACCGCTTTTGGATGATATCACATCCTTTGTCATCATGTCTTTCACTTTCTTGTTTAAGTCTCTTTCAAATTCATAGTCTCTTTTACTTATTATCCCGATTAGCTTTTTGCCTTCAACTACCGGAAAACCACTCACGCCCCTCTCTGCAGAAAGCCTCAGCAGATCTGACAAAGTCGCATCTTTGCTTATAGTATACGGCTCAGATATCACAAAGCCAAGCTCTCTTTTGACCTTCCTAACCTCATCAGCTTCAGATTCTATTGAGTTAAATCTGTGAATGACACCAACGCCGCCAAGCTTAGCCATAGTGATTGCCATGACTGACTCAGTGACAGTATCCATATTCGAACTTATTATAGGAATATGAAGCCTTATCTTTTCGGTTATGTTTGTGTCTGTTGAAACATCCCACCTCGAAAGCACCCTTGAGATTCTAGGGACTAAAAGAACATCATCAAAAGTGAATGCGTTGTCTATTGTCTTCATACCAGATGTATTATTCACTTCTGCTGATTATATACTTTTATAATTATAAGGGTATAGTAGTTGATATCGGGCCGGTGGTCTAATGGCATGACGCCTCCCTTGCACGGAGGAGGCTCCGAGTTCAAATCTCGGCCGGTCCATAGATATTTAATCCCAGCGAAACAAATATCAAAATGAACAGAGACCCGCTAAGATTATTATTAATTTCAAGGATACTGAGAAGCTTTGCGATGTCCTTCATCTTTCTAGTTATACCTTTATATCTCAAGCACTTAGGGTACACTGCTACACAGATAGGCTTAATATATGTACCATTTGTATTTTCTGCGATATTTTTGCCAATATTTCTTGGGAATGTTGGTGATAGATTTGGGTATGTGAAAACACTTATAATCACAGATTCGTTGATGGTGCTCTCTCTTTTTCTGCTGTCTATATCAAACAGTGTTTTGCTCATAATAATAGCTGGGCTTATAGGAGGGTACAACATCAGCAACGGCAGTTTAAGAGGCGCTTTTAGCCCTGGGCAGACCGCTTTAATCGCAAATATCTACAAAAAGGAGAACCGCATACAAATCTTAGGCTACATAACGATGGCAGCAGGGTTAGCGAGTGTGTTCGGACCGGCATTGCTGCTTCTAAGTAATATCTCCACAAACATCTACATACCTCTTCTGAGGGCCGGGATGATAATAATGCTAATATCGATGGTCCCTCTTCCACTCATAAAGGAGAAAAGACACCAGTCTAAGAAGGCCGCAGTATTCAGCGCCAATACCTTCAAATTTCTATGGAAAATTCTGACAATAAATGCGGTGAATGGGTTTGCTAGTGGGATATTCATGCCCCTACTTCCGCTCTGGCTTCTGCTACGCTATAACCTCCCGCCTTCTTCAATAAGCATTGCGTTTATCATAATAAACATATGGGCGGCATTTGGGGCAATCTACAGCAACAGGCTAGCTAGGAAGATAGGGACGATAAACACTGCAAGCGTTACAAGAAGTTTTAGCGGTATCCTTCTCCTGCTCTCTGCCTTCTCTCCATTCTTGTGGGTTTTTGTTCTGCTTTATTCTATAAGGTCTTTTGTAAATGGATTTGGCGCCCCAACGAGAAGCGTGATAATAGTGAACAATGTAGACAACTCAGACATGGGCACGGCAAGCGGGGTAGCCGGCTCTGTCACAAGAGCATCAGCACTTAGTACTGGTTTGTCGGGGTACCTGATGGATATAGATATCTTCTCTCCTCTTATAATCGGCGGGATACTACAGATAACAAGTGGATTGATGTATCTTCTTTTCTTTAGAAAAAAGATAAAGGACTGAGGTATAATTTGGCTAACAATGCTATAAAAACTGTATTAACATTATTTATAAAGCAAAAGAGATAATAAAGTAGATACATCTATGGGGATAAGATCGAGGCTAAATAATGGGTTAATTGGACTTGTAGACTACTACAGCAAAAATTATAGGAAAATGATGGTCATACCTATAGTTTTCATAGTAATATTTGGCTCGATAATCCTATTTTATGGCCATGCAAATGGAGAACTAGTAAATGAGGATATCTCCTTGAAAGGCGGTATATCGGCGACTGTCTATACGAACGAATCTATACCTGCCTCCACGATAATGTCATCGGTATTATCGCAGCTGAATCAGAAACAGGCAAGTGTATCTGTGCTTCATCCCCCCTTCTCTGCGAAGATCTCTGGGTATACTGTAACTGTCGGACAGAATGCCAACATGACTAAATTGGAGGACTTGCTATCTAGTCTATTTAATATCAAGCTTACAAGTTCAAACTATAGCATAAGCTACGTAGGGGCTACGCTTGCTCAAAGCGCGATATATGATTCAGTGTTTCTATTGTGTATAGCATTTGTATTAGTAGCTATCGTCTCGCTTTTCTATTTCAGAAACAAGTATCAAGCATTTTCAAACGTTATCAGTATAGTCAGCGATGTGATAAATGTGGTTGGAGTCATGGATATCTTTAATATAAGTTTTTCTACTGCCTCAATAGCAGGCATACTTATGCTGATGGGCTATTCAGCGGATAGGAACATAATTTTAGCTACAAATATACTTAAAAGAAAAGAGGGGAGCATAAAATACAGACTCTTACACACTTTGAGAACGTCACTGACGATGGATCTCGCTGCCTTCACGACCTTCCTTATTCTGCTCTTTGGGACAACTAATGCAACGATTCAAAGCATAGCTATAGTACTGATAATAGGTCTGATATTTGATGATTTCACAGTGTGGATATTAAATGGATCCATACAGTTATACAGCATAAAATACAAACCAGAAGTAGAATCAAAGGCGATATGAACAAGGAGAAAACAAAAAGAATACTTTTGGATTGGAGGGTTATAATACTTATAACTTTGCTTGTAGTTTCATTCCTGGCGATCCAGCCAAACATCTTCAATCAGGAAGGCGCACAGGTTGTGTACTTATCACCCCAGGGGGCCATTGGAAACTATAGTTCCAGGGGTTTGACAACTTTGACGACTGGCTCAATCATAACCGGTCTGAATGGAGTGACTATAAACAACCCGCAGCAGTTCTACACGCTGGCTTCAGCCATAAAACCTAACAGCTATGTGACAATATCCTACAAAAATGAAGTTTTCCCATACGTGTATTCTACTTCAAAATTGTCCCTATTCATAACAAATGCCTCCGAACTGAACTCGACATACGTGCAGCTAAGTCAAGTAAGCTCATCTGCTTTGCAGTACGGGTTAGACCTCGTGGGCGGGACAGAGATGTATATACAACCAAATTCGACCATTATAACAAATACGACATACTCTACAATAGAAAATATTCTCAACACTAGGTTGAACGTTTACGGGATATCTGGAGTCAGCATAACACAGATCCAAACCCTCTCGGGCGCAAAATTCATAGTTGTTGACATGCCGAACATAGGTGAAGCCCAGGCTCTATCGCTGATTAACAATCAAGGGCAGTTCTATGCGACTATAGGGAACACTACAATTTTCAATAGCTCAAATCCAAGCGAAGTCATACAGCAGGTGTGTTTGACATCAAGCTGCCCTTACGGTGGACTTCAGCCGCCAACTCTTTCGAATGGTATATACACGTTTGACTTCGGCATGGCACTCAGCAAGCAGTCAGCCGAACAATTCAAGCTTGCCACTGAGAACTTGAGCGTGGTATCATCTTCTTCTGGAAGCTCACTCAGCAAACCGATAGTGCTTTATCTTAATGGAAAGGTAGTCGAGAACCTAAGTATAGAATCTACTTTAAAGGGGGTAGCTGCGCAGACAGTACTGATAACGGGAAGCGGGGCAACTTACCAGCAAGCTGAGAATAACATGAAAACACTCCAAGCAATATTCCAAAGCGGAAGCCTTCCAGTGCCGATAAAAATATCATCCATAGACTCTGTCTCTCCTGTAGTCGGAAGCCAATTCATAAGTCAGATATACCTTCTCCTAATAGCTGCATTTATAGGCATAGCAGTGGTGGTTTTCCTTAGATACAAAGACTACAAAATATCACTTCTGATCCTATTAACAAGCGCAGCGGAAATATTCATAGTTATAGGTATAGCAGCACTTATAAAGTGGACGCTTGATGTGCCAAGCATAGCAGGGATAATCGCCAGCATAGGCGTGTCAGTTGATGATCAGATAATAATAACGGACGAGATTCTTAGGGGCTCATCAATGGTAGAATTCACAAACGTGAAAAAAAGGATAAAGCGCGCATTCTTCATAATTTACGTGTCATTCTTCTCCTTTGCTGCGATAATGTTCCCCCTTTTCTTCTCTACCTCCACACTTTTCACTGGCTTTGCCCTCACTACAATACTTGCGATGTTAGTCGGCCTGCTGATTACAAGGCCAGCTTACGGGCAGATAATCACCAAGATAAAGGAGTTTTAACCATGGGAGAGATGAGACTAGATCCGGACAACTTGAATTATACTGTGATCTTCAAAAAGAACACTGAAGGATGCAAAGTATGCGGCATTAAAGATGCACCAATAGAGACTCTAGACTTTGGGTCTTCGCATGTCAAGGTATACGAAGTTAAAACAGAGGTACAGCCATCTAAATTTGAACTGCAGGGAGACCGTTTCAAGTCATCACCATCACATGGATATGAAGAGGTCATAGTCGATAGAGAAAAACATGGCGACAACTTCTTAAGTTTAAACCCTGAAGACATCGCAAAGCTTCTTTCGATCGTCTCTCATAGAGTGGATTCTCTATCTAAATATAAAATTGGGGGGAACGTCGTGGTTAACAGGTATCTGTCTGGGCATGGCGCATTTGATCTATATGTACTACCAATCCCAAAATTTGAAAGCAAAAGCTGCAGTGTATGCAAGGACAATTCAAATACCCTGAACAGAGAGATATATAGGGGTGAAAACTTTGTAATCTATACTAAATTTGCACCTATATCAGACGTTGATATAGTGATATCCCCCATAAAGCATCTATCATTCGAAGCGCTTGATGAAGTGCTTATGTTTGACTTAGCGGGGCTCATACACAAGCTACTAAATGCGCTTAGTTCGAAGGACTTAAGCCTTATAATATATGAGTCCGAAGAGAAACATTTCACGCTCAACATTTTATCTGGCGATGTCTCCGTGTATAGATTTCTGCAGATAAATGAGATAAATGAATCACCAGAAGACTTAGCAAGCAGTTTAAGAGCGAAGTTTTCAGCGTGAAAACATATATAAGCCATACGATTTTTAGATAGAAAATGAAGACTGAGTCGTTTTATAGACTGATCCTAGTGGCGATTATAATAATATTCGCTGTGCTGACGGTTTCCATCTACTTACCATTTGGTTTAAATAACGCCCCAGGAAATACTAAATCACACACCACAATAAACAACAGCAATTATACGCGTGCCAATATCCCAATTGGACTTTTAAGCGCGATACCTAAAAACACACTGAACACCATAATTCTCCCCGATGGGGTAGTTTTCCAGCCAGAAGTAGAGTATAGCTACCCACAGAATTTGCCACAGACAAGTCTAATGTATATAGAGAATATAACGGCAACGATGGATATGAATACGATATGCGATGCCTACCCCGCTTTACCTCAATGCACTGGGATAAACGATACTCTCTACAACTTGATCTCTAAAGAAGAGAACATAAATATCTCCTATATACCTGTGCTGTTTAATGAGAGTAGATATGAGATAAACACTCTTTACGAATTCGTCCGCGAGAACAACCTCTCAAAAGATAAGATATACGCGCCTATTGTGCATGACGCAAATTTGATAAATGTGAACACTACAAATTCTTCTGATATGCTGAGAGTGCTAGTAAACCTAAAACAGGTCGCGGGGATTATACTCAATAAGAGTGACTACATAAGCTACTTCAACATAAGCGCCCAAAATTTGTCTAACACATCGATAATCCAACTGATAAACTTTGTCCCTCCTTTTGAAATGCCTTTCTATCTGTCTCCTTTTATTCAGAACCGCACAGGAATTGTGGATTTAATATCGAATCAGAGTGAATTCAATGACGCCGTCTATCGTTTAATAATATCATATTTAGGGCAGGATGTGTCGACGGTATGCCTAATAAACCAGGACAATGCATGCAATGTTAACGAGATGAAGGCTTTGAACAGCAGCGAATATGCGGAGATCTAATCTTTATGCCGATGTTTTTATAGTGATCATAGCTGTGTCATTAGTGATCGCAGTCTACTCCTATTATGAAGTTGAAAACCTAAATTCGCTTTATTCAGTGCACAGTGTTTACATAAATACTTCTGGTACATGTACTGGTAACTTATCAACCATGATGCTTTTTTACTCATCTTCATGCCCCACATGCGGCCTAGAATTAAGCGCTTTTGAAAATGTTACGTCGCTCTTTGGATTATGGAGCGGGGGGAGGTTTTATA
Source organism: Candidatus Acidifodinimicrobium sp. (assembly GCA_049967035.1). GTDB lineage: Archaea > Nanobdellota > Nanobdellia > Parvarchaeales > Parvarchaeaceae > Acidifodinimicrobium. Next base: position 2,056 of record JBMFTM010000019.1, on the reverse strand, counting down.
GCCCTTACTTCTGCGCTTACACAATAAACCTTACTCAGTATAATCAAAATGCTAGCTCTGTCTTTGTCCCTGTAAATTCAATAACTATATTTAATGAACTTTCGAAAGGTGATGTTCCATTTTTGACTTTTGGGAATCATTACTATAAGATTGGAGGCTATTATAACTACTCCAAAGACTACGCTGAGATTTTTAGATACATCTGCCTGTCTATAAACAATAGCGCTCCTCAGTGCAGCTGACTATGGCAAGAAAGATCAATAAAGAGCTGTACTATGACATTCTATCTAGTGCAAAAGACGAATATATAACTGGTTATTCCATCTATAAAAAACTAAAGCCGAAATACCCTGGGCTGACTGCAAAGGTGGTTTATTATTACCTAGACAAGATGAGAGAATCTGGTTTCCTCTCTGTGGAGAAGCGATTAGAAGAGGGTAGATACAGTTGGGGTAATAATGTAGTCAAGAAATATTACAAAGCGATCAAATAATGCTGGCCGCGATGCCGATTTTTACCATAGATATCATCGCCCCTGGGCGCTTTTCCTCAAGTTTGCTTAGCATGCCCGATAATTCATCTTTTATAACTGGATCTGCGTATTTTATGCCCTTTGATCTCAGGAACGCAGTGGCTTCCTCCTTTGATATTAGATATAACGGATTAAAATAATTCTCACCTTTCACCTTCAGAGATATTTTCTCTTTTTTTACAAAATACTTCAAAACTGCGAGGGCAAAATCATCCAATAAAAAATTCCCAACAGAAACACTGCCCTTGCTGGCCTTAGCAAATATGAAACTATTGAGTCTGTAACCTATAGAGCCATCGTCTATTAGATTGTACCCCTCTCTGCTGAAGCCCAGAGAAGCTGTATCTCCCCTTATCCTTCTTATGAGCATCTTCTCGAAGTGCTTCTTACAGAGATTTTGTCTTAGGTATTTCGAATAAAAATAAGCTTTATTGCCACAGATATAACAACTATCCATCTTCTTTATCCGCCAGCTTCACAAGGGGGGCAGAAACTACTCTCCCCTTTTATACAATATGGTACATTTACAGCGCAGTTCTCGATATATGATGAATTATCAGCAAATATTGTGCTCCTATCACAGCTTTCCAGAGCTGCTGTATTGCTTGGAGATATGACTTTGCACCCACTGACTACTGCTGGAAAGTAACTTGTATCGGCCTCACAAGCCTGTACTGAGCCAGGGTATGCATAATAACACCAGTGCCTGACACAAGTCTGGTAAGCAGTTTGGATATCAAAGCAGCAGTCTGTCATATAACTAGGGAACATGGGAGTACCTTCCAATCTATTTGGATAGCCGTATTCAGCATGTGTGAACTGGTTCTCGCAAAGGTTGTTGTTGTTTGGGCCATAAGGCAAAGCGGCTGTGCCACCTTCTGACTCAAAAATCAGGAAGATGAATATCATCACAACTAAAGCAAACACTATGCCGACCACGGATGTCTCTACGCTTGTTCCTGACTGGCCTTTTTTGGATGGCATATCTATCACAGTAAACAATATACATGGCCTATATTTAGATTTATCGTATGCCGCAGCTTCAAGATTAAGATGTGATTTTCTTGTCCTTAAGGATAACCTCATACCATTTATACTGGCCATTGTCTACAAGAAAATAAGAACCTAAAATATCCATGTTACTGAAGATCCTATTGACGCGCCCCTCAGCTATCTTCTTTGAGCTTACATCAAAGTTAAATGAAACGCCCGCTTTGCTAGGCTTTCTGGCGTGATTAGGTCTTGGCCTCCTTGAACCGCCCTTACCTACTCTTGCCCTTACAATTATGTAGCCCTGCTTAGCCCTGTATCCAAGCGACTTTGCCTTTGCCAGCCTTGTAGGCTTTTCAACCCTATAAAAGGCAGGTGCACCAGACAGTTCCATCAACAATTCCCTTCTTCTGTCATTATCAGTGTAAACGCGCCTCTCATTTTCTTTTATAAATTTGAAAGCTCCCATATTTAAACTGTATTTAATTTGTTATTATTATCTTTCTTTCTCACCTTATAAATACTTTCTTTTAA
>JBMFTM010000018.1:0-10925 GCA_049967035.1 Candidatus Acidifodinimicrobium sp. | reverse complement strand
GAACTTTTAACTATTTTATCCTGGGTTTAAAGCCCAGGATAAGGCTTTTTTTTGTTTTTTCTTTTAGTTTTCTCATAAAGTTTTAAATTCTTCAATTTCTTCTATCTTTTGTTTATGAAACTGATAATAAGAGAGAGGGAGACTGAAAGAAGCAGAATAAACAGGTGGGTATTGTTCTCCGTGGTTTTTTTCGCTGCTGTGATAGTTTCAGTCTTTGCCGCGGTCCATTTCCTAGCTGCGAGTAACCAAGCAAGTTCGGTGGCGGCGTTGAATTCGGCATGCGAAGCCTATGGCAACTCACTCACACAGGAGTTCCAAAAGAACTCGTCGGCGATCCAGTCCTTGAATGTAACCGGATTAAATGATACAGTCGGAGACTCCTTCTACTGTTTTTACTCTTATTCATGCGCTAGCGCAAAGCCACAAGTCGCAAACTCGTTGAACTGCATGTGCAATATCCTCCAAAGCAATAGGGTGGTCATAGCAGGCGCATGCATAAAGCAGATTCTATCCAATGGATAATCCAGAGAGAATAGGGATACTGGCTGAGAAAGACAAGAAATTTAACCTGAAAGGGATCCTTTTCAAGGAAAACAAGGATTTTGTCGTAGAAGAGATAATGGAGGACGGCAGAGTGCTCACAGTCGAGAAGAACGGTCAAGAACCCAATGAAAATTCAGAAAGGAAGAATTTCTTGACGTTCACCTTGGTCAAAGAAGGCATCTCCACATTTGAAGCCTTGAATGTGCTTTCGAAGGCGACGCACACAAGCATAAAGAGGTTTGGCTACTTGGGCAGCAAGGACAAGAGGGCATTGACTGCGCAGAGAATAAGCGTGTTCAGGGGGGAGATAAGCTCATTCAAGGGCATAGACAAATCAAATCTTTTCCTCAAGGATTTCATGTATTCAGATTCAGGTTGCATGATAGGCAAGTTATATGGCAACCGATTTACAGTCAGAATAAGGGACTTTGAAGGCTCAGACGAGGATCTGGAGAACTTCAGGAAAGAAGCAGAAAAAGGCATACCAAACTTCTACGGCAGCCAAAGGTTTGGCGGGTCGGCTTTGAATATAGACATCTCAAGGCAGGTCTTCAAAAGAGACTTCAAAGGCGCGGTCTTCACGATGGTCCTAAAGGAGAGGGAGGAGGATAGCGTCTCAAAAGAAGCGAGGGACAGGATGCGTGGTTTATTCTCAGACTATATCCTGGAAGACAAGGACATAGACAGAGAAGAAGCAGCAAAAGCATTGGAAAGTCTTCCACCGCGTTTCTACAATGAGAAGAAGATACTTCAAAGGCTTTTAGACGTAAGGCACGACTACATAGGGGCTCTCAGGCTTGTGCCAAAGTATCTTAGGCTGCTCATCCTTCAGTCGCTGCAGTACTACATCTTCAACAAAACACTTAGCGAGGTCATGTCAATGGGCATAAAAGCAGAGAAAATACCGACAGTCGGGTACGACCTAAACCTAGAGGCAATAGATAGAGGCATAGGTGGGATCATACTGGACATACTTAAAGAGGAGAATCTGTCGCTGGAGATGCTGAAGATAAATGAGATGCAGGAAGTCTCTCTAAAAACGTTTGAGCGTGATGTGATGGTATACCCAGAGGAATTGTCATTCAAGAGAGGGGGCAATGACCTAATAACTTCATTCAAGCTGAAGAAAGGAGCGTACGCAACAGTGGTCCTCTCAAGCATGCTAGACAAAGAGCCTTTGAAAGATTAAATAACAGGTAGTGTATACTCTTTTTTATGGTTAATCCGTCGGATATATACACTTTCGGAATAGCGCTGGTCACCCTTATACTAGCTGTTTTCTGGCTCTTGATATTCATAGACATAAACAATGAGAGAAAAAGGGAAGGGATACAAAGGACGAAAAAAACTGGGAAATTGAGGACAGTGGCCGTCCTAATACCGACCCTAGCCGAGGGAGAAGAACTGAGGAAGACTGTCAATACAGCCTTGGCTTCAGACTATCCAAAGGAATTGTTCAAGATATACATTGTTCTAAATAAATCCTCGCCAGCAAGCACAAGGAGCATAGCATACATGCTGAGGAGCAGCAGAGTAAAAGTCATAGAAGCACCGATGAATGGAAAGGCAGCCGTGATGAATTACGCTTTGAAAGACTTCATAAGGGAGGAGCTTCTGCTCGTCTTGGACGCCGATACCTTGATAAACAGAGATCTGATGTACAAGCTTGTCATGCAGTTTAAGAGCAAGAAGGTCGGTAGCGTTGTGTCGTCAGTGAAAGTATACAAACCCAGGAACATAATAGAATATCTGCAAAGCTACGAGTACATGCTTTCTATAATGGCAAGAAAAGCGATGAGCGTTCTCGGGGGGCTGATGGTCGCTCACGGCGCTGGGTCCATGTTCAGCACGGACATAATCAAGAAGGTAGGATATTTTGATGAAAAAAACTACACAGAAGACATTGAGATGGGGTTGAGGCTGCTTGTAAACGGTTATCTGGTTGAAAATGCGATCGATGCAGTCTCATACACAATAGTCCCGAATACATTGAAGGGGCTGGTTAAGCAGAGGCTTAGGTGGTTTTCAGGTTTCTTTGTTAATATCTTGAAGTACAGGAAGAGGATAATGGAAACGAAGCATAGAGTGCTTGGATTGATCATTGTTCCCATGTCATTGGTATCCATCTCATTGGGGATAGTGGTGGTCATAGGGCTTGTATACTACTTCGCGTCATTAGGCCTCTACCTATACACACTCGCGCTTAACACAAGCCTCCCTTACGCACTCTCCTCCTCTTTCCAGTTGAGCCCATTCAGCTTGAATACAATATATATGCTATTAATAGTACTGACTGCGATCGGCCTATCTTCCCTCTTCTATTCCCTAAGATCAGTCAATGGCAGTTTAGACGCGTTCAAGGACACAATCGGGATACTTATTTATTCTATATTCTACTCATTCTTCTTGTCGTTTGTATGGCTGGCAAGTCTGATAATGCTGTTAATAAGAAGGGAAGCAGTAGGCTGGGGTACCCCTACGTAAAGCTTCTATTGGCGTTAGTCATAGCGATGGCGATCCTCTTGGTCGTCTTCATAGCCGGTTATTCCTTTCAAAACTACAAGGTCTCAAGCATCTCATCGGAGCTGCAGATGTACCAGCAGTCATTGGAACAGCTTCAGCTTTCCGCGTCTTTGGCAGGGCAGAACTCAACCGTAGCATGCGCCATACTCAAATCAGATTTAAGTCAGGTGGCGGGGCAGGTTCAGACCTTGAGCAATCAAGTCCAAGAAACCGATTTGACGGGCAGTCAGCAGTATGATAATCTGGTGGCCGAATTCATGTATGAGAGGATAGACTACTGGCTGCTTGGGCAGAGAATAGCCGACCAGTGCAGAGGCAACATGACAACTATCCTCTTTTTCTATAATCCTATCAACTGCAACGCGTGTGTGCTGGAGGGAAACGAGTTGTCCTTTTTGGGTCAGAATTACACAGACCTGGTGGTGAGCGCTGTGGACGGTTCATTCAACATGCCGCTGATATCGATACTTAACAATATGTACAATCTATCGCCTGTAAGGTATCCGGCTATAATCATCAACTCCAAATACGTCGTGGAGGGTTTTCAGAACACCACACAAATAAAGGATGACCTTTGCACTTACACGAATATCTCCGGTTTCTGTAAATGAACCGTTCAAGTTAGTTTCTCACAGATTTCAAGTAGCATATTCGACTTCAGCTTTTCATTAAACAGCCAATCGCATGGGTCATCTGGAATAAGCGTAGCATTCCTGCTCTTTAGGATCGCATTATAATCAGTAAGGAAATTAGACTGTACCTTGTGCTCCCGGCAATACCCATACCCGTACAGGTATATGTTTCCCTTTGATTTTATGAGCGGCAAGCTAGTGTTAGTCACGCCTAAGCTTATTATCGGCGTGTCGTTATATCCTGGCGTAGGTAGTATCGGTGACGCAGGCAACCCCGCATAGTCTAGGTAAACCCAGTCATTTGACATGACAGTGCAGTTTGTTGTGTTATACAAGGACACAAATAGCGATTTGGCTTCGTACGCAATCGATAGTGGCGAGTAAGCTGGTATTGAAGAGGCCAGGAGATAGAAGGCTAGAATCATCGATAAAGCCGAGAATATAAAGATTTTAAGTAGGTCTTCCTTGTTGGAGAACAAAAGTATGATCACTGAAAGGAGGGAAGTTGGAAGGAGCGCGAATCTGTACACACCAAGATTATTCAGGAAAAAGCCATTTGCAGCGAAGTATGTGTACAAGCCTATTATAAACGAGGCGGAAAGCAGGGATAGTTCAAATTTCAATCTCTTAGCTTTTCTACTGAACTCCCACCTGTTTTTCTTGCTTGAGAATATGAACATGGCAAGAGCTAAAGGGATCAACAGCTCTATTAACCCGGTATAGTTGAAGCTAGGCAATGCTCCCACATTTAAGTAATATAGATAGGACAGGGCAAAAGTGTAAATCGCATTGCCATAAGTGAGCAGGTTATAGACAAAGTAGGGGATAAGAGACACTAGGAACACGGCGATAGAGACCAGTATCCTCTTTATGGAGTCTGAGACCCTCCCGTTTAGAATAAGAAAAAGAAGCAGTGGAGAAAAGTAAAGCGCATCGTACTTTGAGAGGAAAGCAAGAGCCAGGAATAGCCCGGCAGAGTATCTTCTCCTCTTTATAGCCGCCAGGTAAAGGAGAAGGAAGGAGATAAGGAAGATCTCAGAACCGTTCTTAGCGATGTACATCACTGTTAATGGATTGAAAAAAGCAAGCATCAATATCAGGAATTCTATCTTGAAAGCCTTTGAGAAGCCATAGAGGGCGTACATTAGGAGGATCGTTGCGACTGCGAGGAAGCCGTAGACGGCGTAGCCGCCAAGCGGGTATGAGAGCAGGCCAATCACAAAGCTTTCAAGAAGGGCCCTCTGGTTCTCGAAGTAGAAACCATTGTGGAATAGGTAGTTTGCGTTCAGTACCCTCACTATCATGTCCCAGTTCTGCAGCAAATTAAACTGCAGGGAGAAAAATAAGACAAGTAAAAGGAAGTAAGCTAAGATGATGTAGGTCCTATACCTGTACAATGCCTTAGAGATCAAGCTGAGCCTCTCATTAGCATTGGCAGCCCTCTTTAACTTTCTGTTTTCCATATGAAGTTCTCGGAAAAGAAGTACTTGAATATGAATGCGGCGCATATGCCGATGAAGTTCGCTACAAGGTACATTATGACATAGGACAGGTAAAATGCGATGAAGAGGTTTATCAGCCCACCCGCAGCGGTTATGATGGAGAACTTAATCAGCGCATAGAGCATGTTTGCCCTTGCCTTGAAGGTTATGTAATGGTTAAGCAGGAAGTTTATAACGGTGGATATGACAATTGCGAGGACAAGGGCAAGGAAAAGGCTCATGAACTGATAAAAGACGTACAGCAGCCCCTCATTGATGAATATACCCGCGACCCCTATCGTGAGGAAGATTAGAAAGCGCATCTTGTTGAGCCTTGCAACCTGTATAAGGAACTCAAGCACGACTTTTAAGCTAAGTTTGGACCGCCCCCTCTCCCTCCTTCCGTATCTGTACTCCAAATGCGCTTTTCTGCTGCCTTTTTTAAGATTCATGAATATATCCAGCATTATCTTGTATCCGATAGGTTTAACCGAACTTAAGTCGACCTTGTCTAGCCTGAACCCGAAGAAACCGGACATTGGGTCCCTAAGCCATGCAGTTTCAGGCACCATCATCCTCAAGATGTATCTTCCGGAGTTTGATATAAACCCTCTCCCGAATATTCTGTCGCCAACTTTAACGCCTTCTACGAAGTCGTAGTCATCTAGCATCCTGAAGAAGTCCGGTATCCTAGAATAGTCATGCTCAAAATCTGCATCGGTCACCACTATCTTTGCGTCTCTGTCCTTTATGCTATTTATTCCATCCATGACCGCGGTGGCTAAGCCCATCTTGCCAGCTCTGACGATAAGCCTTACATTCTTGAATCTTCTGCATATCTGAACCGTCCCATCGTTTGAGTTGTCGTCGACTATCACAACTTTATACCTTCTTAGAAGGGGTAAAAGGATTTTCAAGTTATCCGCTTCTTTGAACGTAGGAATAACTACATACTCATCATGTTTTTTTGTTTTAGTCATATTTTGTTGCCGTGCTCTTTCACATCAGCGCCCTAAGTTCTGAGTCATATGCCTTTGCAATGCTTTTAGCCTTGTTCACTGCCGTGCTCATCTCTCCTTCAGTCAAGTTTCTACCGTAAACCTCATTCTTGTTGAACTCGTAAAGCCACTCCTTTTTGCTTTGATTGACTTTGTCCCCCTCTTTCCTAGGGATTATATGGAAATGCAGGTGCGCTATGCTCCTGCCGGCAATCTCCCCCTGCTGAAGTATGAGGTCGTAACTGTCAGCTTCAGCGAACTTAAGTGCTATGAAAATAGCCCTGTTTAGGAAGCTGACAAGGTCTTCTCTTTCCCTTTGGTTTAGCCCGGCCATATCTTCTACATGTCTCTTAGGAACCACAAGGGAATGACCAGGTAGGAATGGCCTTAGATTGTATATAGCGTAGTAGTGTTCATCTTCGTAGAATTTTTCCCTCTCTATGGTTTCTTTATCGCAAAATACACACTCCATCTCATTATCCCCCAAAATGCCACTTTATGGCTTGATTCTCCTCATCGTCCTTGGGAAAGGCACGGCATAAGCTATGTGCGGGAGCTTGCATATCCACATAACCAGTCTATCTACACCTAAGCCGAAGCCAGAGTGTGGTATCGCCCCGTATCTTCTCAGATCAATGTACCATTCATAGTCTTTTATGTCGAGCCCCTCTTCCTCTATCCTCTTGAGCAGTGTTTCCTTGTCATCGACCCTCTGCCCAGCGCCGACTATCTCCCCGTATCCCTCGGGTGCGAGCAGATCATTGCAAAGCACATGCGATGGATCCTTTGGGTCAGGCTTGTGGTAAAAAGGCTTGAGCTTAGCAGGATAGTTCATGGCGAATATAGGTGTGTCAAGCTTAGCAGTTATCACCCTCTCTTCGTCTGAACCAAGGTCGGCGCCGTATTCAAGCTTCAATCCATTCTTGTTCGCTAAGTCGATTACCTCCTCATATTTCATCCTTGGAAATGGCTTGTTCACGGTGTCTTCGAGTACCCTTGTGTCTCTTTTGAGGATCTGCAGCTCTCTTTGATTCTTTTCCAGCACGCTCTTGACTATGTATTTTACTAATTTCTCCTCTATATCCATCACATCGCTGTTGTCAGCGAAAGCAATTTCAGCCTCAGCATGCCAGAACTCTGTAAGGTGCCTCCATGTTCGGCTCTTTTCGGCTCTGAATGAAGGTGCGACAGTGTAGATCTTCCAAAGGGAATCAACCATCGCCTCCGCATACAGCTGCCAGCTCTGCGTAAGGTAGGCTTTCTTGCCGAAGTAGTCGACATTAAACAGTGTAGAGCCGCCCTCTACGCTGCCTCCGACGAACGAGGGGGACTGTATCTCATAGAATCCATTCTCCTTGAAGAAAGAGTGGATGCTCTCGAAGACTGTCGATCTAATCTTCATTATAGCCGTCACCCTGACGCTTCTAAACCACAGATGGCGGTTGTCAAATAAGTAGACTTTGCTGTGCCCCTTTTTCAGTGGAAAAGGCTCCGCGAGTCCGAATATCTTCATGCTGCTGATGTGAAGCTCATACCCTCCCTCAGCTCTCTGGTCCTGTTTTATCGTGCCTTCGACCTCTAAGGAGGACTCTCTTGTGATCTTGTCTGCGGATTCAAATGACGGCTCACCAGCATGTGACACGCACTGTATAAGGCCGGTCGGGTCCCTGAGCATTATAAAGATGTTGTTTTTGCCCTTTCTTACTGAATTGGCAAACCCCTTAAGGCTGACCGTCTTCCCCTCATGTTCCGGCGACAGGACATCCTTTATCAGTACCATTAAGATTATAGGAAAATTTTAGAATATAAATCTAAGAACTTTGTATGCCCTTTCTTTCCCTTATCTGCTTGAGTATCTGCTCGTAAAGATCTTTTGGCAGCTTTCTGAACTTCTCGCCGGCCAGGGACCATGAGCCTCTCCCTTCGGTGGCTGATCTTAATTCATTTGTGAAATCGAATGTAGAAGCGACCGGCTGCTCTGCGATTATCACGCCTTTGTCGCCTTCCTCTTTGACCTCGTCAATTAGTCCTCTCTTTGACTGTATAAGGGTGCTAACGTTTCCAACATATTTCATCGGAAGATCAACCCTTATCTGCTGTATCGGCTCCAGAAGAACTGGGTTTGCGTTCATCATTGCCTCCTTTATTGCATCCCTTACAGCTGGGATGACCTGTGCCGGACCTCTATGTATAGCATCCTCATGAAGTACCGTATCAGCGAGTACAACCTGCACACCCATCACCTCTTCCTTGGCTTGGGGCCCGTTTTTCATGACTTCATTGAAGGCTTCTACGCACATGTCTATCACTTCTCCGATGTGTACAATCCCCCTAGTGGCATCCATGAATATATTGTCGCCATAGGTCGCCACCACTTTCTTGGCAGCGTCTTTGTCCATCCCCGCGTCCTCCAATTTTTTCCTGTCTTCCATGCTTATTCCCTTGCTTTTGTTTATGTTTATCTCTCCGGCCTCCAGTAAGTCTATTATCGGTTGCGGAAGGGGCTCAACATATATGTAGAACTTGTTGTGCTTGTTAGGAGACTTGCCTTCAACAACCGGGCTCTTTGTTGTTATGCTCTCCTTATAAACGACGATGGGCTGGGATGTCACTATATCCACGCCATACGTCCTTCGAAGCTTGTCTTCAACGACTTCCAGGTGCAGCGTACCAAGCCCCGCTATAAGGTTCTCCCCAGTCTCTGGATTTATTGATACTTTGAGCGTGACATCCGATATTGATAGATCCCTAAGCGCCTTTATCAGCTTTGGCAAATCCTTTGGATCTTTTGCTTCTATGGCCTTGACTACGACAGGTTCAAGTATGTGCCTTACTGGTTCGAAAGGCGTGACATCTGGAAGGGAGGAAAGGCTTTCACCTGCTACAACGTTCTTTAGGCCAGAAATTCCCATCTGGTTCCCTGCAGTAGCTTCATCCACCTGGAATTTCTGTGGCCCTTTCCATATGTAGATCTGCTGCACCTTATTGATCTGCTTGCTGCTGACTAAAAAGACATCCTGGCCGCGAGTTAATTTACCGGAAAAAATCCTCCCAACGGCTATCTCCCCCGCCTGTGGATCTACTTCTATGTTTGTGATGGAAACCATCAGTGGCCCATTTATATCACAGGCCATAAGCGATTTTCCAACCTCGCTGTTCAAGTCACCATGCCAGATTATCGGTGTCCTGTATTTCTGTGCTTCAAGTGGGTTCGGCAGATGGTCCACCACCATTTCAAGTAAGACCTTGTAAACCGGCGTTTTCTTTGAGAGTTCCTTTATCTTCTCTTTGTCGTTGGCTGTATAAGCTTCATAAACATCTTTGAAGGACAGCTTTGTTTCCTGCATTCTCTTGAATGAGAGAGCCCAGTTCTCCCTGGAGGCCCCGAATGCCACAGTGTTATTCTGTACGTTGACCTGCCATTTATCTCTTACATCAGCAGGGGCGAGGTCTCTTATGAATGAATTTATCTGGATTATCAGTTTTGTCAGGTGTTCTTGCATCTCCTCAGGTTTCAGCCTAAGTTCGCTTATGAGTCTGTCTATCTTGTTTATATACAGTATAGGTTTCACCTTATCCCTAAGCGCCTGCTTTAGGACCATCTCAGTCTGTGGCATTACCCCCTCAACAGCATCCATAACAACGATGGCACCATCTATAGCTCTTATTGCTCTGGTCACATGCCCACCGAAGTCGACATGGCCTGGCGTGTCGATTAGATTTATGAGATACTCGTCCCCCTCAGCCCTCTCATATACCATGTTGACATTGGAGGATTTTACTGTCATCTGCCTTTCTTGCTCTATTTTTTCAGAATCCAAGTAAAGCTGCTTTCCAGCTTTCTCCTCAGAAAGCATGCCGCATCCAGCAAGAAGTGTATCGGCGGTGGTTGTTTTACCGTGATCTATATGTGCAATTATGCCGATGTTCCTTATCCGCTCCCTCTGTGGCATCAGCCTCATCACTTTCTCAGCTAGTGTTTCTTTTTCAGGCATTTTTTACTGATAGATTTTATCGTATATAAATATGTCTGAAAGGACTTCAGTCGTATGTTGACCCATTTAGGTGCGATGGAGGAAAGATTAGTTTAGAAGGCTTTTCAATTTGTCGATTGTTTCCTTTATCGAGTTCACATTCTCCTTGCTTAATTTTTCCTTGTTATCGATTAGGAACTGCGAGAGATATTGGATATCTTCGATCGTGTCCTCGAGGTCATAGCCCCTACCGGGGCTCAATTTCTCCCTGATTATATCCTTCCAAGGGAACCATGAGTTGTCAAGGTACTCTGATCCTTCTTTCGTTATAGAATAATATTTCTTGTTGTCCTTCTCCTCTACATCTAGATATCCGTCCTTTACAAGGTCAGCTAAGAGCGGGTAAAGGCTACCAGCTGAAGGCTTCCAGAATCCTACGCTAAGTTCATTCATCTTCCCCATTATCTCCGCTCCATTCATTTTCTTGTTAGATACTATCGCCAAAACCCAGTATCTCAACCCAAATCCTCTCCCCATACTATGGAATTTACTCATGTTTCCAAAATCTATCCCGAAATTCCCGTACATGTGCCCTCCATCTAGTTTGATATCTTTAATAGATATCTAAATTAGATACAATATCATTGGTTTTACTCATATTAATAGCTTACTATATCTTTAATTTTTGAATAGAATGTTTGGCTTTAATATAATATTTAAATTGCTTTGTTAATTCTAATTTAATATTATGTTCGAAAATCTTAAGAAGGGGTG
>JBMFTM010000017.1:0-11833 GCA_049967035.1 Candidatus Acidifodinimicrobium sp. | reverse complement strand
TCGAGAGATCGGGGGTTCAAATCCCCCACGGCCCACTATAGTTTTGTCAGTTTAAATTTCAAACAGAAAATAACTTAAATATATAGAGATTATAAATATATTGGTATAAAATGGCATCGGTTGTCTCAGGCATAGTGGTATTGACAGTGTTCTCAGTTTTAGCAGTCTTAGGTTTAATTCTAACCTATTTTATAGCCGTAATACTTATAGTTATAAATAAGCATAAGAACGACAGGGCGCCGTTCACCTCTTTCATGCTACATCCAGATGAGACAAAGAAAGAGATAGACAAATTTTTATACGTCGGTGTGGCTATTGCTCTTACAGGTTTATTCACGCTCATACAAAAGTTTCTCGGGCCTATAAATTTGAACAACACGGCAATACTTTTAACTTATTTACTTGCGTATGTGTTTGGGATAGTGACTGCTGTCTTTGTGACATATGTAGGATATAGGTGGTACAAAAAGTTTAAGAGGTTTCTATGAATTTCGATCTTTTTTATGGTATTGTAACTTTTATATTTAATATAATAACAGCCGCAGCTATATTTCTGTTGCTTAGAAGCTATAGGAATAAGAATACTCTTGCGCAGGTTACAAGAATGTTCTTAGACGCGAAAAGATTCACTTTAGCGTTCATCTCTCTGCTGGCCACCGCTTTATCTTTGGCTATAGGTTACAGTATAAGTATATTCTTAGCGCTTTCTAATCCTCAGACAACATTTTGGGAGTATACTAATCTTTTTGTGTTCTTTTTTGTAATGCTTTTCTTTGTGTTATTCTCTGGAATATACTCAAGTTGGAGAGTAAAGAGAAAGATGTCCAAGCCTACAAATATAGAGACACCAACCAATGATAAGAATACGGAGCAGTTGGCTAGCAATTCAAGCAGTAATGAGCAGCAGGTATCTGAAAATACAGCTGAGAATCAAAGTAAATAAAAGTATTAAAACATATAGTGGCTTTACTATGGATGCAGGCTAAGTTTATAGTTGTCACTGGCTCTTTGATGAGTGGGCTTGGCAAGGGCATTCTTGTTTCTTCTATAATGAAAATTCTGGATATGTATGGTCTAAAAGTTCTTCCGATAAAATTCGATGGCTACCTGAATTTCGACTGTGGTACAATGAATCCGTACAGACACGGCGAAGTGTTTGTTCTGGAAGACGGGAGCGAAGTGGATATGGACTTCGGTACTTATGAGCGGTTCTTAGGCAAAGACTTGGATAGGAGTTCCTCCATAACCGGCGGAAAGATAATGAGCAGCATAATTGAAAAAGAGAGGAGAGGTGACTTTTTGGGCGAAGACGTTCAAATTACTCCACATCTCACAGGGGAGATAATAAAATACATAGAGGATTTCGCAGATAAGAAGAAAGTCGATGTAGTTGTGATAGAGGTGGGCGGGACTGTAGGAGACCTTGAAAATGGCTATTTCATAGAAGCTATGAGGCAACTTTCTCTGAAAAGAGAGGTTGAATTCATAAATTTAACATATGTTCCGGTTATAAGTAGCGTTGGAGAGCAGAAAACAAAGCCTTCGCAGATAGGCCTGCGTTTATTGATGCAGGCGGGCATAAAGCCAGATCTTCTTGTTTGTAGGACCCAAAATCCCTTGTTGGTGAAGATTAAGAAGAAGTTGGCCTTCTTCGCTAACTTAAGCGAAGATAGGATAATAAGCGATGAGGATTTGAATAATATATACCAGCTGCCCCTAAATTTGCTCAAGCAGAGTGTAGACAAGATACTGTTGGCAGATCTAGGTTTTAAAGGGCACAGACTGGATAAAAAGAAGTTACAGATTTGGAATAGCGTAGCAAACGGTGACAGTGAAAGTTTAGCTAAAAAAGTGAAAATCAGTATAGTTGGAAAGTATGTAGATCTGAAAGATTCTTATGTGAGTGTAAAGGAAGCAGTATTCCATGCGTCTCACATGTTGCATGTTAATCCGGAGATAAATTGGGTGGAAGCCACCGAGCTTACATCAGAAAAGGATGTGTCAGAAAAACTTAAAGGCTCAGATGGTATTATCATACCTGGCGGTTTTGGATCAAGGGGAATAGAAGGCAAGATACTGGCCATAAAATACGCGAGAGAAAACAAGATCGCCCTGCTTGGCCTTTGCCTTGGTATGCAGCTTATGGCAGTTGAATTTGCTAGGGATGTATGTGGGATAAGAGACGCTAACTCGTCAGAATTTGATCAAAAGACAAAGCATAAGATTATCGATTTGATGTCGACTCAGGTTAATGTAAAGTATATGGGTGGAACTATGAGATTGGGCGCCTGGAAGGCGAGAATACTGAGTAAAGACTCTATCGCCTATAAAGCTTACAGGAAGCAGGTTGTGTCTGAAAGGCATAGGCACAGGTATGAATTAAATAATGATTTTAGAAAGATACTTGAGAAAAATGGATTAGTTATATCAGCTACTACACTGGATGGAAAGCTAGTAGAGATGATAGAATGGAAAGACAGCTATGGAATAGGCACCCAGGCACATCCGGAGCTTAAGTCTAGGCCAAATAATCCAGCACCTCTGTTTTTGTCCTTCATAAATGCTGCGTCAAAAGGTAAAGTTTAAATACTTTGATTAAATCAAGATAAAGATGGCAGAAAATTTGAATGAAGATAATTTCCATCAGACTCTAAAGGGCGTAGATCTAGCATTGGTTGATTTTTGGGCGGAATGGTGCATGCCTTGCAAGATGCTAGAGCCGGTTTTAGCTGAAGTAGAGAAAGAGATGAGCAGCAAGTTGAAGTTCTTTAGATTGAATGTTGATGAAAATCCAAACATAGCAAGTGAATATGGGATAGAGGGTATACCCACCTTGATAGTTTTCAAGCAGGGCAAGCCCATCAATGCTATCGTCGGATTCAGGCCTAAAGCGCAATTAGAGAAAGATATAAATGAGTCTATAAACTAAACATACTATCGGTTTTGATTATGAACAAAGCACTTTTAGTTGGTAATAGAGTCGTAGTAGTTGATCAGCCTTTAGCTTCGTCTATCTATAACAAGGGCTTATTCGGTGTTTTTGATGAAGGCAAACTTTACCTTTCACTTGAAGAGGCGCTTTATCTTAAGGAAAAGAAGAACCTTGAGATATTTAATAGTTCTGGAAAAAGGATGACGAACAAAATGATTCTGAATGAATTTGAAAAGAAGGAAAAAGGCTTCACAAAGAGGTTCATTGTCTTTAAGCTTATGCGTGATGAGGGTTATATCCTGAAGAGCGCATTGAAATATGGCGGCGATTTCAGAGTTTACAACAAAGGAGAGAAGCCTGGCAAGGAGCATGCTGAGTGGATACTTAAGGTTTATGATCAAGGCGAGACTATAAAGTTTAAGGACTTCTCCGCCTTGAATAGAGTCGTTCACAGCGTGAAGAAGAAGCTGCTGATAGCGGTTGTAGACGATGAGAACTCAGCAACATTCTACGAGGTGGACTGGAAGGGGATTTGATATGGCAAAGCTTCTGATGAAACATCTGGCGAAAATTAGGCGCCTTAATAGGGAAAGAAAAAAGGATGAAATGAAAGTTCAGATTGTCCTGAAGAATTACAAATTAGATCAGACCAAGCTGCGTAGCTAGATCCATAGCGTTGTTTTCTCTATTTAACTTTACTATCGCGACTTTATCTCCATCCATCCTATTGATGATATTTATTGACTCTACCTTTACTGAGAAGACGGATTCGATCTCTTTCTTGAGTTCCACCTTGTTTGTGTCTTTTTTAACTATGAAAGAAAGCTTGTTGTCTTGCTGCATGAGCCTCATGGCTTTCTCCCCTCCTCTTAAACTTAGTATGTTTTTTATCCTTTTTTCCATATTCAGAGCTTAATCGAAGACACAGCGCCTTGTGACCACACTATAAGGCGCCCTGGCTTTCCGGCGTGCGACACGTCACTTATACTTAAATTTTTAACGTCTATGACATTGATATTCAAATTCTCCGCAGATTTCCTCAATTTAGATGGATCCGTTGTTATTATGGACAGACCTAATTTCCTCTTATATTTTCTTCCTCTCATCTTGCCCTTGCCAGCCCTTATGTTTTTATCCTTTGCGCGATCTACCTCCGATTCTAGTCCCAAAGACGATAAAACCTTGTAAAGCTCTTTCGTCTTTGTTATATCATTGATTTTATCTTCTACGATTATTGGCAGTTCAGCGTTTTTAATTCTATGCAGCGAACCCACGACATCAAGATTCGTCGAAGCTGATATTGCACTCTTTATAGCAGCTATCTTCTCTTTTTTGTTTATTTTTTTCTCTAGCACTTTATTCGGTTGAGGAGGGTGGGCTTCCCTGCCACCAACGGCGTTGGGTGCGGTTGCACCAACATACACGAACTGTGTACCAACGTGCCAGGTGACTTTTTTTGGCGTTCTAGTTAGTCCATGGCCGTATACAGTTTTGTAAGTTCTCCTTGTCTTTGAAAGGATGGATGATTTTCTCCTACCTGCCAGTGGATCTGTATATTTTAGTTGGAATTTTGAGGACTGCTCCGCTAGGAACGCCTTTTTTATAAGCTCTTTATCTACCCTATACTCGAATGCGCTTGGCAGCTCCATCTCGCTAATCTTCTGCCCTGTTAAAGACAGTACATTTGCTTTTTTCATATCAAAGTCACCTTGGTTGGCCCAAGCTTTTTGTTAGGTCTTATCGCTTTTCTGAGCATCAGGAGCCTGCTGGTGCTACCGGGTACGGACCCCTTTAATACTATGGCAGGCGCATTTAAGTTTCCATATCTATAATAGCCCTGTGGCATATTTGCTTCATTTGGTTCATTTAAAATCTTCAAAACCAACTTGTTAAATTCTGTTCTTGAATTGAAACCCAGCCTCCCGTGTTGCGGTACAGTGAATTGGACCTTTGCCATACTCTCTGCTCCCAAGTTACCTGCCTTTCTCCTAGATTTGCTCGCATGCACAGGATATATCTTAACTCCAAAGCGCTTTAC
This sequence comes from Candidatus Acidifodinimicrobium sp., assembly GCA_049967035.1. Lineage (GTDB taxonomy): Archaea > Nanobdellota > Nanobdellia > Parvarchaeales > Parvarchaeaceae > Acidifodinimicrobium. The sequence goes on along the minus strand of JBMFTM010000017.1, from coordinate 6,863 downwards.
GGAGCCAGTGAAACCTTTTCCCTTTGTAACGGCCCCGACATCCACGAAAGTGCCTTCTTTTATAGAATCAGACACATTTATCTCCTTTCCCATTAAGGATTTAGCCTTCTCAGCTTTTTGCTCAAGTGTCCCTCCAAGATCTATTTCAAATATCTCAGGTGTTTTCTTTAGGTCTATTTTCCATGGCATAGTTGATGCTACTAATCTTATATCAGAGGCCTTATGTAGCAAATCATCAAAATTGGCATTGTTAGGCTTGAACTTCACCCTTCTTTCTACGTTTTTATCTACTTCTGCCCAAACATCCCCTATCGATTTACTGTCCTTATAAAATCTAGCCGCTACCACCAACAGTGGGGGTACTTCAATTATCGTCACAGGGGACAATAATTCTGTTTTAAAGGTTGGAGAGTCCTTATCATTATCGATGTAGATTGCTTGTCGCATGCCTACCTTGTACCCAGCAAATGTTGCCAATTCGCCGCCTTCGAGGTCTAAATGAGCCCTTGGCGGGTGAAAAGCCCTCTTGCTTTTCCTTATCGGATAATACTGGAGGCTGCCTCTTCTAGGCGTACTCTTCTTCGTTATTTGATGTCCCATATTTTTTGAATATATCAAAAATTTGTTATACTCTAAAAATGTTATTCCATAATAAATACTTTATCTTTATAAACAAAATAAGTATACTAGATCGGTAAATCCCTATTCTATGGCTAATCAAAGATCAACTATTTCTATTTTAGTGGTTGAGCCGGCTTTTCCAAAGACCCCGGAGACTAATATACTCTTCCTGGTCTTGAATTTGTTTCTCAGATATTTCTTCACGTCTTCTATCCCCCTATTTAGGTCCCTGTATAAAAACGGCTCTATACTCCTTCCAAACATTAATTTTTTAAATGTGTCTACTCTTGGTGTTAAAGCAAATAATCTTATGTCACTATCAAAGTAGCGGGACAGTCTGAACGCACTTGCACCGTCTGCAGTTACTATTATCATGTTCCTTATATTAGTTGATTCTGCCAATTTAACAGCGACATCGGCAAGAGCATCGTCCTCCGACCTTATCATATAGACAGCCTTTCTCATTACTTCTGTTTTAAATGTATCTATAAGATGTGTCAGAGTTTTTACTGCTTTGAGAGGATATGTGCCTATAGCTGTTTCTTCAGATAACATCAAAGCATCAGTTCCCTCTTCGACCGCCGTGAAGACATCGTCTGCCTCTGCCCTGGTCGGTATAGAATTGCTGACCATTGATTCCAGGACCTGTGTCGCAACTATCACAGGTTTTCTTAACTGATGAGCTTCGTTTATGAATTTTTCTTGAAGCTTTGGAACATTTGATATATCCATATTCAAGCCCAGGTCCCCCCTTGCTATCATGACTATATCAGATGCATCAACTATCTCTTTGAAGTTGTCTACGCCCTCCTTACGTTCTATTTTTGATATTAGTACAGAGTCATTCCCTGCGATCTTTCTCATCTTTTTAACGTCATCCGCACTAGAAATGAAAGACAAGGCGAAAGTATTGAGATTGTTTTTTAAGCCAAATTTTATAGCGTTTACGTCGCTTTTGGTCGGGTATTTACTTGGATATCTTAATCCATTTTGGTTTATACTTTGTTCGCTTAATAACGTGTATGAATTCATTGCTTTTGCAGATATGTAGTCTTTATCTCGTTTGATTGGTTTCAGTTCCAGTTTACCATCTGACAACTTTATATCCTCTTTTATTGATAAAGTATTCAAAATCTCTCTACTTATGGGTATATCACTGTTTAAGCCTATGGTATAAATCTTGCCTTGCTTTATCTCAAGTTTGTCCCCATTCAACTTCCCTATCCTAAGCTTTGGACCGGGTAAGTCAAGTATTATTACAATTTTCTCTTTAGTGGCTTTTTCTACACTCTTTATCTTGTCTATAATCTCTTTATGCCATCCTAGATCACTATGTGACAGATTTAACCGAAATATTCTAACCCCCTCTATTACCATCTTTTTTATGGTGGAGTAACTTTCAGACGCAGGCCCTATAGTAACTACCGTTTTTACAGTTCTGTTCACCATAATACAATATCCCTTGCCTCAATTTGTGACATTCTCCCATGAACTTCGCTCATGGATTTACAGCTCTTATTTGAAATTTGAGCCTGATACAATCTAAATTTATACGCAGTCAACATATTATTATTTCATCCTCCTCGATATTTATGTTTTCTTTTTTTGTTCGCTTCTACCCAGCGATTCAAATCGTGGGTTTTCCCACCCATGCTTTATAAATAGGTCTTGAATATATAGCCATTGTCAAATGGGGTGCAATCACCTATGATACGCACTGCCCTGCTTCTTCAGAATACTGAGGGATGGTTACAAGCATTATAGCAGAACTTATAGAGGGTGGTATAGTCAGATTTCCCACGGCATTTCCAGAGCTTGTAGATGTAGGTATAGAATTTATTGATGTGCCATTCGGATAGAGAGCGGACAAATCAAATGCTGTCTGGACAGGTGAATTTGATATGTTGAGGAAAGTCAAATTATAGGATATATACCCCGTGTTCATTTTGTAAACTTGGATTACCTTTGAAATCGGTAAATCAAGCCCGATGATAGCCTTTCCGCCGGAAGCAGTTTTTGCGAGCGATATATATGCCTGGAACTGGCCACTGTTAGTAGGGAGAATCCCACTTACGTTTATATTAGTGGTTACTGCAGCTTCTTGCTTTGACATAGAATCTAATACGATAATATTCCCGCAGAAAAATGAAGGCGAAGTTAGGCCGGGAGAAAGAAAAGAAAAAGAGTATACCGACCCTACACTTTGACTAGCTATTTCATTAACTCCGTTCACTATGGCTTTCCCCATTTCATAAATCTGGTTGTAATTTGCTGAGCTTTGGAAACTTGAATACATGAACATCTCTACGAGTAAGAAGGCAGCGAATATCATCAATGCGATGCCTATCAGTGTTATATATTCTATCGAAGCTTGCGCGTTTCTACCGTTTGTTATCATCTTTCCTTCTCTAAGAACCGGTCTACAACTTTTATTACTTTGGCTCTAGTATCTTCTATGCTTCCATTCCCATCTATAACTTTTAGATGGAAGTTGTTAGCTATCATCATAAAAGCTTTCCTCACATTCGATAATTCCTTCTCTTTGTTGAATATCTCAAAGCTTGAGACAGCTGATGATATTCTACTCAAACTTACACCGGGCTTTATGTCTATCAGAATACCTAGATTAGGTAACCTAAATGATAAATTTATCTGTCTGAGCCACCTGTAGTTTAATTTTGATGCGTATCCATAAGCCATGGTTGAAAATATATATCTGTCGCAGATCACTATCTTATTATTGTTTATTGCTGGTTGGATTACTTCCTCTAAATGCTGCGCTCGGTCTGCCGAGAAAAGCAATTGTAAGGTCTTATCTGATAATTTTATCTCTCGCTGTAGGCTGCTCCTTATAATCCCCCCTATCAATCCGTTTGTTGGTTCGCTGGTCAAAAGTGTATGGTACCCTTTTTCCCTTAGATACACCTCTAATAGTGTAGCCTGTGTCCTAAGGCCTGCCCCATCTAAACCCTCTAAAACTATAAATTTTCCGGCCATAACACGCTATTTTTTAAGCTCCCCTCACAGTTTATTAGAAGCATTCTACTTGTGATATCCCCCCACAAATTCATTCATGGGCTTCCAGCTCCTATTGGAATCTTTAGCTTCTTTCTTCTTCAGTTCTGTCAGGAATTTAGCAGTGTCATAGTAGTTCAATCCTCTCTTTATCTTATCGTTTTTATGCTCTTTGTAGTATTTTTCCCTTAATTTTAATGCTTTGTTCCAAATGACCATGTTGCAACCGAAGTATTTAGAGAATATTTCCTGTTGTTTCTTATCTGGATACAACCTGAACTTGTATACCGTTATCATACCGTTACTTTAGCCCTGCTAATATTTATGTTTTTTGTTCGCTTTCATCCTGTCTCTAAAGAGTGTGGGTTTTCTCGCTCACACTTTGTAAAAATCTAAGCGGATAAAATCTATTTTGGCAGATATTGTGTGATCTCATCCATTTTTCTTTGTTTTTTCTAGAATAGTTGTTATCTCTGAGTTTATCTCCATCATATCTTTAGATGCATTTATAACTTCCCAATTTCTTGTTGGAAAACCTTCTTTTCTCATCTTAAGATATGTGTCCCTTACACTCTTCAACGTCCTCAATTTATTTTCGAATATCTCGGCTTTCAGAGCCTCCTTTTTTAGGCGTTTCAAAGAGGTCTCCGGTTTTATGTCAAGATATATGATTAAGTCTGGTTTAATTAGGTTTATGCTCTCTATAATTTTCTTTATATTATCATAGTCTTTTTTGTTTTTAGTCTGATACGCAATCGTTGATATAAAATACCTATCTAAAAGTATGTCATTTCCTTTTTCTATCTCCCCCTTTATGTACTCCTGGTCCTTTAACATATCTAAAAGGAAGAGAAGGACCTGTTCATATCTCCCAAGAATAATCCTGCCTTTCAAAAAGTTGTCTAAGATTTTTCCATATACACTAGATCTATCTGGATATCTAAGTACTTTTATTCTGTGTTTTGATCTTTTCATTTTTTCTAGAATTAACTTTATCTGGGTGGTTTTCCCAGACTTATCGATGCCTTCTATGTCAATAAGCTTACCTATCACAATTTACTCCCTTCAAACACATTTATTTCATCATTTAAGAAATCCAATATGAAAGAATGTTTGTTCTTAAGGTTTACTATGGGTGCTTTTGCAACCTGGGGAAATATACCATATTTCTTCTGATATTTAGTTTGGAACTGCCAGCAAGAAGAATTGATCAGCACAGTGTTCTTATATCTGGATATAAACGCATTATGCACATGGCCCGTGGCATATATATCGGGCGTTTCATCGATAACCAAATAATCGTGTTTTAATGGCATTATTTGGGTAGAGCCATGTGTAGGTGCAATATGCCTTGATTTAAGTTGCAGTGTCATTATATTGGCTATATCCTCATTTCTCATCTTACTGTATTTTTGTATAGTGTTCACATAATACATGAGTCCAAAACCGTGGTAAAGTAATATGTTCCTTTTTACTCCGTCATACATCACATTGAAGCTAGAAGGATTGGATAGGAATATTGCATTTTCAAGGTTGTAAAGTTTTCCAGCAAAGTAAGGATCAAGCTGCGGCTGCGGTTCTGCTATATGAGTTGCGTCATGGTTACCGGGCGTGATTATTATTTTTTTGTCTTTTGGTATCTTGTCCAGCATCTCGTATAGATGATTATACTGTTCTACCACATCCTTGATCGAGAGCTCTCTCTCTTGTTCTGGATATATACCTACGCCATCGACAAGATCACCGTTAAGCACTATAATTTTTACCTTTTTTGATATATCAGAAAAGGCGTCTGTTGAACCGTTTAACCATGAGATGAACAGATTAAATTGTTTTTCTGCAAATAGAGCGGATCCTACATGTATATCGGATAAGAATACAGCATATACATCATCCGCTTGATTTGGTGTTTCCTCCTTTATAAGAATGTCGGGCAGGTTTATGTCCTCTATGAAAATTGCATCGTTTATCTTCTTACCTCTAACAAATATCACCTGATCCTTAACAAGCTCCTCATTTATGGTCTTGGATATAACTTTGCATGATCCAGTTTTATCCTCTAGGGTTATTATGGTGTACTTTTTGATAGGGCTTATAGATATATCCGATATCATCCCTATAATCTCAACTTCATCTCCCTGCGGAATACTCTTTATGTTTGAAATCGAGATAGCTCTGAGATTTCCGTTTAGCCTAGCGACAAGTAAATTCTTAAGCTGTTCAAATCTATCATTGAAATAGTCCACCCACCCCTGTGGTGTTGATGTTGATTTCTCCCCAGTGTAATTCTTCAATGGGACTATTCTGAAGTCTCCGTCATTGTATTCAAGCCCAAGGACGTCGTGAAGTGTCTTTGAGTCTAATATCATCAAGTTTTTTTCTCTCATTTTTTTTATCAGTTCATCTATGTTCCCTATGTTCTTGTCTTTTACAGATGTAGAAACTAGAATGCCATTTTGAGTCAATAGGTCTAATTCCTCACTTTTCATGCTTTGAACAAAGCGTTTTTACAAATTAAAATGTTATTGTATTTTATGATGAGATCGAATCTTCATCAAAGCCGTTTTTGAGTAGTATCTCTTTTACCTTCTCTACATGGTTTCCCTGTAGCTCTATGTGATCATCCTTATATGTGCCACCGCAAGCTATCTCGGTCTTCAGCTTTTTGGTTAGGTCTTTTATATCGTGCAGTTTGGAGTTTAAGCCACTTATTATTGTTACAGTCTTTTTGAAAGACACTTTCTTCGTGGAGATTTTTATCTTCTGGCTTGTCTGTGATATTGAGCCACAGACACATAGATCCTTTGGTAAGCCGCAAACAGGACAGGTTTCCATTAATTTAAATTATCCTCTATATTTACAGTAAAACAATCAAATGTGCGTTTCATTATAGTATTTATCTGAATATTTGAGTATTTAAACTTTATTTTTTCCAATATCTGTACCTGTTGTTATCGTTAATGAATCTATGGTATTTATACATCGCATATGCCATAAGGCCCACTGAAAACACTGCTAGTCCAATGAAGATATAAGAATCTGTTTTTACCATGTTGTTCACGTAACTGTCAAGGGAATACCTGGCAGACCCTAAAGCCACTGCACTTTCACTTTCTAGAATGCTCTCTAATAGCATACCTATCAGTTGATTACGCTTGCATTTAAACCCTTAAAAACTGCAGGGGAAGGGATTTGAACCCTTGAACTCCAAAGAGAGCAGATTTCAC
>JBMFTM010000016.1:6517-12002 GCA_049967035.1 Candidatus Acidifodinimicrobium sp. | reverse complement strand
CCATCTGGAAAGCCAGTTTTAGATACATACGTCTCTGGAAACGGGGGAAGCAGCTTTACAATAACCACCTCACATCCTAATGAATTGATATTAATTGATGCTAATGGGTGGGCGTCTTCTGCGACTAGTGCTAATCCGAGTGTGAAAGTGAATGGAAACGCTGCTACTGAGATAGCCAGTGAAGGAGTATGCTCAAATCCGGGTATATCAACATTATTTTATTATATTGCAACGAATCCGGGGACATACACAATAAGCATAGGCGAAGATGGGTATTTGGCCCCATACTATTTGAACTTTGCCGCTGCATTCGAGAATGCAAATTCGAACGGGCTATTATCCTCCGTTAACTGCGATGAGACGCAGTACTCAGTTTCCACATCGATTTCTGCTGCCTCAAATGAACTTATATTTGCAACCGCTACATACAACACTGGACAATCAAATGAAGGAACAATGACATGGAATGGAGTATCAGGTTTAGATGAGCTTCATGAGGGAGATGGTCTAGACAGTGGGATTGCTTACACCACCACCAGCAGTGCTGGTACATATCAGATAACGGCTTACGATAGTCTCTATAAATCAAGTGCAGGGGAGACTATAATAGCTGTAGCTATACCATAAACAATGCTTATTTAGTATGAATAATGAAGATTTTATAAATAGGGCCAAGAAGAGCGTAAAAGAGAGGTGGACTGTAGATACTATAATCAAAAAATTGACCGAGATGTTAGATCAAAGCTCAAAAGCAGAGAATATTTTATTCAAGGCGGTCTATGACTTATTCTTTCTTTATTATCCTGAAGCAGGAGCGAAACTTGAAGAGAAAGATAAATTCATGGAGACTATGAAAGGTTTCTCGAATAGAAACAGCATAAAAGATAATCTGAATTTATCCGAAGACAGTATGGGTTACGATTTAGATAAGGAAGATATAGAGATAATAAAAAATGGAATAAAAGAGATAATGAATGTAAGATCCTTTAAAGAGTCTATTGAAAGGCGAATAAATGAGATTATAAAAGAAAAATATCCAAACACTTGCGCTGTACTTGGCGGCGTAATAACTGCCAGACTGATATCTATAGCTGGCAGCATTCAAAAGCTAGCGATCATGCCCAGCTCAAAGATACAGATCTTAGGGACTGAAAACACTGTTTTCTTAAGGGGCAAAAAGACACCTAAGTACGGAGTGATATTCAAGACTAAACTTGTACAGTCAGTCGATGATGATTTAAAAGGAAAGACGGCAAAGATTGTTGCCGGCTACGCTTCATTAGCGATAAAAACCGATGTATTCTCAAAGGAAGACAAAAGCAAAGATTTATTGAGAAAGCTAGAAGAGGAGGTAAAGAAGGTTCGTGGAAATAGAAAGAGTGATAGATAATACATACTGGATAAATCGAGGGTCAAGGAGGATACTGACTACAATTAACATGCAGACTGGAAAATCTGTTTATGGGGAGAGAATATTCAAAATAAATGGAAAAGAGTATAGGGAGTGGATCCCATCAAGAAGTAAACTTGCCGCTACAATATATAAAGGATTCAAGCCAGATTCTTTAAAAGAGGGAATATCAGTTCTTTATCTAGGCGCATCAACCGGTACAACAGTCTCACATGTATCTGATATTGTAGGTAAAAATGGGAAGATCTATGCGGTTGAGATATCGGAGGAAGTGGGTGTAAAGCTGATACTGCTAGCTGAGACAAGAAAAAATATCTATCCTATAATATACGACGCAGCAAAGCTTGAAGATAAAAGAGAGATCTTAGAAAGATGTGATTTTATATATGAAGATGTGGCTCAGAGAAACCAAGTTGAGATATTCATAAAAAATGCCAACCTTTTCTTAAAACGGGGAGGGTACGGCGCCATAGCAATAAAAGCCAAAAGCATAGACGTGTTAGCCAAGCCAAGAGATGTCATAGAAAAAGCAAGAGAAACACTATCTAAGAGATTTTCCATCATAAAATCGATAGATTTATATCCCTTCCAAAAAGATCACTCAGTAATTTTTGTAAAGAATTGAGCACTTACTCATTAACTATCTTTGCAATCGCGTCAGCTGATTTCTTTGCTTCCAATAGAATAAGCCCATAGTTAGTATTAGGGTCAACCATCACTGAAAGAATCGCATTGTCACCTGCTTTTATAGCTATTACCCTAACTTCAGATGATTCAGCTATAACTTTATCGAAAGCCTTTGCGCCTAATGACTTCAAGGCTGTCTCTGCGGAACCAAGCATTGATGCTACCATAGCTGCGAAAGTGTTTGAATCGACCCCGCTAAGCATTATATCCGACATTGGGATACCATCAGAAGATATGACCGATGAAGCCTTAACACCACCTATTGAGCCAAGCTTCTCTAGGATTTCATGCATTCTCTCAGATTTCGTTGCCATAAATGATTTATAATTACTTTTAGTATTTAAACTTTCACCTTCAACAAGCTAAACAAGATACTCAAAGCCTGTTTAACGCCTTCATCCTTCAATTTTGTAGGCTCATTTGGATCAATCTTAGATAAATCCTCTGCCACCGTTGGAACAATTGGAACGGATTCTCCAAGATGTAATCTCTCTTTTATCTCATCCACTTTTAGAGCGCCTTTAAGGTCATACTTATTTGCAACTACAACTATCGGCAGACCGTAAGTTTCAGTCTTCCTCAGCATTTCGATCGCCCTTGGAAAGCCTTTCTCATCAGTAGCATCAACTACAAGTATTACACCTATGGCCTCACCACCAAGCATCTTAAGCAGTGGATCAAATCTTTCCTGTCCAGGCGTACCAAACATATCAGCGATATATCCCTCAAAATCCAATGTACCATGATCAAGGGCTATTGTTCCTCCCAATCTATCAACACTAACGGCGTTCTTACACGATGAATGAATAAATGACGACTTACCAGCATTGGTTGGACCGGTTACTAAAATCTTTGGAATATAAAGTTTTATGCCACCGGGTCTCAATACCTTGAAGAGCGCGGAGGAAAATTCCTTGTCTTTAATCCAATCGCACTTTATGACAGCAAAGTACTGGCCAAATATAACCCTCTTCTCAATACCACGTATCTGTATAGTTGCATTAGCTTTTGAATAAACTGAATTCAGATCGCTCTCGTTGTAATTCCATTCGGTGAACATCAATGCAGATGATATTTTCTTGTTCGGTGTAGATGAGAGCTTTTCGATCAATGACTTAACAAAGTCAAATCCAAATGAATCTGCGAATATAGATAGTGAATCGATGATTAGTATATCATAATCTTTTGACATCTCCTCTAAGAGTACCCTAATGATCTCATCTTTGTCAAAAGGATTTTGAATGACTTTTATGTTTTTCATCTTCTCAGGTGTTATGAGTGTAAAATTGCTGTATGCATCCAATATTGTAAGATTATCATTAGCAATGAAGTCATAGTCTTTCATGTCATTTATGTATGCCATGGGGGAAGATCTATTCAACAGGAGCAGCACCTTCTTATTTCTTATGATATTGCTGTAGAGAATCTGATAACCAAATACCTCATTCCCAACGGATGGAGAAGCGGCGAATATTACTATCTTATTCTCTGGAATACCGTTCAGATCACCATCCAACTTTGCTATCCCAAAAACGTTATCTTCCATAGTTTACTCTTAGCAGTTAAACGAATTTAAATGTTTACAATTCAGTCCAGCTCAACACCTCCTTCTCAGTTCCTGTGAAGGTGAAGTACCTTTTACCATTTTCCAACTTAAGACTTATTATGCCGTCCATAAGCGACTTTATCGTCTCATTAGTGTCTTGGGAGTGCATGTCGCTGTCTATCAAAAACAGGCTAGTCACACCTGATATTTTTGATTTACCGCATATGAACTGCAAGAATCTAAATATTGTATTAGAGTTATTAGAGAGTAAAAGAGACGAAATAGAATCGAATATGTTCAATGTAGTCTTGCCATCCTTTACAAAATCGCTATTCAAAGAGGAAACTGCAACTGCAAGCCCAGTCAAATCAAGAGGCCCGTTAAGCACTCTAGTATAAGCATTGTCCTTCGCATCAGGTTGGATATTTCTGGTGAAGTTATCCACCAGTTTTAAAGACTCACCCAGGTACTGCGACACATTGATCCCTCTTGATGACATACTGGCTAGAAGGTCGCTTGCGCCTTTACTGGCAGTTATATATATGACCCCGGCCTTACTTGACAAAGCCGACTGAAGAAGATGATAAGTGAAAAGATCCTTGCCGCTTTCTTTTGAGCCGTTCAACAGGTAATTCCTATGTAAGGGGATACCCCCCACAACTTTATCAAAAGATTCAAAACCACTCATCAATGTATCCATAAAACTAAACAAATTTCACCTTCTTGGACTTTATACCTATCGATGAGTCATCTACATACAGATTGGTACTTACATCTATAGTATCACCTCCCTTCTCAAAGGAGATAATGTACTTTACAGATTTTTCAATCGGAACATTAACAAAAGGGAAGAGATATATCATCAAACTCTTAAAAAGAAGCCTTGGATCGCCTTTTTTAAGGATTATAGACACATTGTCTTCTATACTCTCTGGTACTTCCACAATCTTGAAAACGTCAGTATCTATGATTATATCTATTATCTTGTCATGCGGCAGGCTTATTAAATCATCAATTATCTCGTCTATGTTTTCCTGCTGGCTGAATTTCTTTGTAACGGATTTCTTAACCTCATTGTAAGTATATTCTACATTAAGATTGACATAGTTTACAAGGTTTAATCTAAGCAGGATACCATAGATATCCTTAGCGTATATCCTCATCGGATGCGTCGATTTCAGCTTTATAGAGCCGTCTTCCGCATAAGCCATGTAGAGATTCAGATTATTGGAGTTTAACAGGCTCTGAAGAACTTTCAGCGAACCGTCTTCTGAATACAATTTATTTAAGTCATTAGATACATCAAAGGCACTCACATCCATACTTAATTAAGTAACGCCTTATATTTAAAAATAATATATCCCTACGCGCACGCCCCCGTTGGATAATTTGTGGGATTATAAAGACCCTGCTCATCTGGAGAAATCCTAAATGGCACATTATTTTCGGATTTTATGATCATCACATACGCCGCACATCCTTCACTTTCGTTGAACCAAAATGATGAGGTGGAGTTTATGTCATTTAAAACATAATTTAACACAGTCTCATTTGAATCTGCCCATCTTATATACTGCTGATTAGTCATGATCATCACGTCCAAAGTCGCATTAGATTTGTAAGACATGTGAATTGCGAAAGTGTCCGGAATGGCAGAAAAGAGGTATCTGTTTCCAGACTCAGTCAGATTTTCTGTCCAGATGGTTAGGAATGGTTTTCCATTCAATAAAGTGAAGTTTAAGGAGTGAATAGAACCGCCTTCTATCACGGCATTGACAGAATAAGGGATACAGTATTCGCTGCTGTTAGACAAGAACAATGACTCACCTGAACATTCGTTT
>JBMFTM010000016.1:0-6417 GCA_049967035.1 Candidatus Acidifodinimicrobium sp. | reverse complement strand
CTATAAGGATTATCGTATTTATCGGCAAACCCTGACCTTTGGCGTTACTTATATTTTGCATATTATTTATCCTCTTTTTGTATATTTAAACCTTTCTATCCCCTATCGAAGAAAAATCAGCGCTTTGATTCCTTATTTATTATATCTTCGACCTTTTCATTAAACTTAACGGCTTTGGACATTAATGCATCAACTTCGACTCCGCTGAAGTCAAGTTTTTCGTTGTGCATAAGTCGCTTTCCAATTGAGTAAATTTCGTTAAATGTGTCAACGTCTTCTTTATTTATTACGCTCATACGCTGAAGGGATTCGAGCATGTCCCCTATCAGTTCCGGAGATGGTGGAACGTCACCGTTCTTCATTATCAATGACTGGGCTGAGTTTATAATACTCCAGTAAAGATCAAGAACAGCGCCCGCAAGCCTTAATTTTGCTGAATCATAGTAAAGCTTACTGCGAGACAAAGCTGCATATATCGACTCCTCTGTGGGTTTTATCTCCCCTCTCTGTAGAAGAACCTGTAAAGGCTCAAAATATCCGGTATCCATGAGTGCAACACCGTACTTCAAGACATTGACAGACACTGGGTCAGCAGTCAATACACCTCTCCAGAAAGCTGTCAGAGTTACAAAGTTTATATGAAGCTTTATCGATTTTTCTTTCTTAATAAGCTCATCAACATCCTTATAGAACACCCCTAAAAATGTCTCATCTAACTTATTGAGTATATCATCCATCACTATCATTACATCTACATCACTGCTTTCTGTTTCTTTTCCCTTGGAATATGAACCAAATAGGATTATTGACTTTATCACCCTTGGGTACTTGACAAAAATATCCTTTGAGAACTTGTAGGCCGCATCGTATCCAATTAGCTTCAACTTACCGCTTTCATCATTTTCTTCCATATCTGTCAACTCATCGGAACTCCGGAGAATCCCTGTCTGTTCTTGTCACCCTCATTCATATACCCTCCCCCCAATGCAGGAAATAGACCAGAGAAGCCGCCATAACCAAGGAAGTCATTCTTCAGCCCCAAGTTACTATACGCGGAGTAATCCCCAACAATGGATGAATAGGGGTGCGCCGCGTAGGTGGGAATACTTGTGTAGGGCACAGCACCATATATCGGTGCATTCATATACTGATAAGACTGAATCATACCAGTATCAAGCCCGCCCACTCCGCCAAAGACTTCCATTATCGCAGGAACATCAACCCCCGCTGCTTTCAATTCATCGTAAATTTTCTTTGTAGGTGTAGTTCCCTGGCCAAGTGGGAGGTGTGCGTCTATATCACCCATGTTATCACTCAGGTGATAACGTTTTATCATGTCCTTCATAGACATCGCCATATCTATTATGTCTTTGTCTTCAAAAGGCTTACCAGTTTGCGGGTTCTCATACTGCTTAAATGTGTTCAGGTGCCCAGTATCAAGATTTATACCTATAAGGTCTTGGCTTAATTTGAATGCTTCTTCCCTTGACATCCCTCTCTTCATCGCATCTTCAACAAACATCTCTCTGGCTTTCCTTATTGCTTCCGAAAGTCCATTTGGGTCACTCAGAGACATATTGGGGGACATTGGATTCTCTATCAATATCTGGGGGTGAGTTTTTGTGTTAAACGCAGAGTACAAAGCTGCATCCTTTATCCCCTCTGCTGCCAATTCCGGGGCTACTTTGTCATACTCTACAAACACTTCATTTGTGCCCTGCATTTGCCTCTCCAGCAGCCTTTTCCTTCTGTTTAAGTCTTCAAGCGCCTTATCAAGTGCATTAACTGACTCAGTAAGCGTTTTAATTCTCTCCTCATCCCCTGTTTTCATAGCATCCATAAGCTCCCTAGCTATACTTGGCTTTTGCAGCTTTTCTATGCTGTATCTTGATGATTCGATGCTAGCAAGTTGCTGACTCAGCTGCTCTCTAGACTGGACGTTTATCAGCTTTAATCTTGCTGTCGGAGATAGTATAACTCCATTACCATTTGGATCATCAATTATTTGGGTGTTGATAAACTTCTCCCGCTCCTCCTTCGACATATTTGAAAGCGCGGCATTTATCTCTTTGCCATAGAACTCATCACTCAGAAACTCCTTCTTTGTGACACTAGGTATGACCTCCTCCTTCAATGGGATGACTTTCTCTTCCTGCTTATTGTAAATATTTATAAGCCTCTTTGTATCCGGGTTTCCAAACTGGTCATAAGAAGCATGGAATATGACTGGCATGTTATTTATGTTCATATTAGCGCTTATTTCATCTGAAAATTTAAGCGAAGCTTCTATCTCCCTCATTAAACTCTCCTTGTAGAGCGAATCTCTCTCCCCACGCTGGTTTATACCAGCCATATTCAAAGACCACGGTGCATGAACACTCAGGTTTACCTTGTTTATCTCTGCCAGGTGAGCTATTGCTTCCCTCTCCTCTTTGCCTATTCTAGCAGCGGGTGTGCCGCCCTCGCCTTGATACATGCTTGATATGTTTATCTCAGCCATCTGTGCGCCGCTTCTTAGGACCTTTGCAAACTCGTCTAATTGATTTTTGCTGTCTATGGACACCCCCAGAGAATATTGCTTGAAAGCATCGTTGAAGTTGCTACCTAATTCATATTCTGTCATAGTACTACTGACCATTGTACGGTGATACTCGCGACGTTATCCCATGCATAAATTCATGCGGATGCAGTCTGAATTCATATGCCGTTGGCATATTATTATTTTGCCTTCTATACTATTTATGCTTTCTTATGTTTTTATTCGCTTTCATCTGTCAATCAAACAGTCGTTTTTACTGCTCACACTGTATAAATGGCTTTTTTCCCTTAAACTCCAAAAAGCCTCACATGCTCCTTGTACATACACCTATTGAATATAACTGTTATACCATCTTTTTCAGCGATATCTACAGCTTTTTTATCGTATATCCCCTCCTGCATCCATATGACCTTTGGGTGCTTTTTTATTGAATCTTGCACTATCTTGTATACCTCACTCGATGGCCTGAAGATCTCCACAATATCTACCTTTTGTGTCACATCATTGATAGATTTGTAAGAATCAACACCCAATACCTTCTGGTGATTTGGGTTTACCGGTATTATTGTGTACCCTTTTGACATCAGATAGCTAGGAACATCATGTGCATCCTTTCCAGGGGTGTCAGATGCGCCGACAACACAGACAACCTTATTGTTACTAAGTATATTCCTTATATCTGAGTCAGAATGCTTATCCTTGAAAGGAACAAAATCGCAAGCGTCTCCTGTTTCCATATAATAGATTTATACTATCCTAAGTTATAAATGCTATACAGGTAATTTATGAAGATAGTTACAATAAAAGAGAAGGAATGCCAAGCCCCAGAAGCTTGCGATTATATTTGTGCGCAGGTTTGCCCTCGAGTAAGAGAAGGCGCGATTGGCACAGTCTATAAAAGAGAGAATAAGAAAGCTGCGATAGATGAAAATCTATGCATAGCCTGCGGTATATGTGTAAACAGGTGCCCTTATGATGCAATAAGGGTTATAAACCTGCCCGATGAGCTGAATAAGGAGCTAGTATTCCAGTATAACGTAAACTCCTTCAGGACATATAATATAGTGTCCCCAATGGAAGGAAAAGTTGTCGGGATACTTGGCAGGAATGGCATAGGGAAGACCACCAATATAAACCTCATATCTAACACTTTAAAGCCGAATTTCGGGGATTTCTTGAACGGGGTCAGTGAAAAGGAGATTATAAGAAGATTTAGAGGCAAAGAGATACAGCCATACCTCGAAAAGCTGTATAAGGGAGATATAAAAATATCAAAAAAAGAACAGAACGTATCTTTCACTGGAAAAGTTAGGGAAATCGTCAAGGAAAACAAGTATAAACTTATCACAGATGAAGTCATGGACAGAGATGTTTCATCACTATCTGGCGGGCAGATCCAATCAGTCGCTATCGCTGCTGCTATGGACAACGAAGCGGATGTTTACATATTCGATGAGCCTATGAATTACCTAGATATATACCAAAGGCTTAGAATAGCCAACATCATAAAGGAAAAATTGAAGAACAAGACAACCATAATTGTGGAACATGATTTGGTTATGCTGGATTACTTAACCGATTTTGTTCAGATAATGTATGGTTCCGAATCAAATTACGGCATAGTCTCGCATTTGATGCAGACAAGAGCAGGAATAAATAACTATCTTGCGGGTTACTTGCCATCTGAGAACATTAAATTCAGAGAGCATGAAATAAAGATAAAGGGGAATGTTCCTGATGGCAGTTTAGAAACGTTGGCATCTTGGCCAGACTTCAATGCAAATATAGGCCAATTTACGCTCTCTGTGGAGCAAAATACAGTTTATAGGGGTGAAATAATTGGGATAATAGGAGAAAATGGGGTGGGAAAAACAACCTTTGCTAAGGCTATAACCGGTTTGGTTGAAACGGACAACGGTCGACTTGAACTTGGACTCAAAATTTCTTATAAACCTCAATTCATCGAAGCCTCTGATGTGATCGTTAGGGATATGCTAATTTCGATAAAAAGAGACTTTCTTTCTAGTGAAACTTTTAGTGGGGCAATGAAGAGGTTGGGAATTGATAGAATACTAAATAAAAACATGAAAAATTTATCTGGTGGAGAACTGCAAAAATTAGCAATATTCTCTACGCTATTAAGGGATGCCGATATATACTTATTCGATGAACCATCTGCTAATCTAGATTTAGAGGACAGATTAGAAGCTATTAACATAGTCGGCTCGTTTATAAAGGCAAATAAGAAAGGGGCTATAATAATAGACCATGATTTAATGTTCATAAACGCGATCAGCACAAGAGCCGCTTTGTTTGAAGGCACGCCAAATAAGTCTGGGCGTATGAGGAATATAACCAGAACGGAGGAGGCAATAAACAGCCTTCTTAAGAGAGTTGATATAACTATGAGAAAAGACCCAGACAGTGGGCGCCCGCGCATAAATTCCCCTAACAGCCGCTTAGACATAGAGCAGAAAAAGAGCGGTAGAATGTTTGAAACATAGGCAAGTAATATCATGGTAATATTAAGTGACTATTTTTATTCTTAATCCAATATAATTCTAATAGTAGGGGGAGAATGGAAGACAAGGAATTGAAGTTAGTGTACAGAAGAGCAATAGAGGGGATAATACTGTACAACCAGTACAGGAACAACCTCAACTTCGAAAAGTCCGCCGAAATAGGACAGCAGCTGTTAGCCGTGAATGACATGCTGGTCCTAAACAACATAAAGAAAGGAGAAGAGATAAGCGAAAAGATCGACGAACTAAAAAGGAAACTATCTTCAAGCGAAGTCAGCTAAACATCAACCTTAAGAACGAATAGGTCGAAAGACACAAAAGCCAACGTTGTTGGATTGAAGACAGCTATGAGCTGCGAAGATGTTAATGTTCCCCCAAATCCTGGATTAAAACCTGATGAGTTGAAACTGTATATCTCTTTATTTGGCACACTTGTGCTTCCCGCACTTGAATTTGTGTAAACCGTCAGAGAGAAAGGAGAGCCCAACTCCACTTTTAAGGTGCTTATGATGTAATTATTCAATGTATTCTGGGAAATCTGTGAATTTTCAAACTCTGCAAATTCATACAAAGTAGTGTTAGAAGCTAAAAATGAATTAAAAGCAGAGTAAACAGAAAGAACTCTATTGTTTTGTGACATTACCTGAAGGTCATATCTCAAATAATAGTTGAATATATAGTATGAAAGGGATATCATTGATATGACCAGAGATAAACCGATTATCAGGTCCAAAGTGAATATCTGCGCTTTCATGACCATAGCTTATAGTTAACCTCGATTATAGTGCCTTTTGAAAGGTCTAAAAACCTTTCAAGTGATATTACATACTTGGAATTTACGGGGATCTTTGATCCAAGTGTAATCTCCGAGTTATTTATATACAATGGTGTGCCATTCAGATAGCTCAGAGTAAGGTTAAAGTTAGTTCCAACCTCTGATAAGTTATAAAAACAGGAGGAATATGAAGTCACAAGGGCATATGTCTTGTTTAAGCTTAATGTATAATAAGTTCCAAGCAAGCCAAAAGAGGTTATTTTTGAACATGGAAGCCCTACCCAATTTACAGGAGAACCGAATGAATTCGAGAGGCCATTCAACTCTATATTGCCAATAGAATTAAGTTTTTCCAATGACAGAGTTATAGATAGATAAGAATACGAATTATATGTGTCAGAGACTGTGTAAACAAACACAAGCAAAGAGGCAAATATTAGCAGGAAAATTATCAGTGCAAACATCAAATCCAGTGAGAAAACCTGCCCCTTTTTATCCATAAAGAAATTAGGGTATTGGTATATTAAATGTTTAATTAATCCGCCGAGAATTCCCCTTTCGTAAGATGGGGGATGAAAGGC
>JBMFTM010000015.1:0-13273 GCA_049967035.1 Candidatus Acidifodinimicrobium sp. | reverse complement strand
TATTTAATTTGTTATTATTATCTTTCTTTCTCACCTTATAAATACTTTCTTTTAAATTATGACTTGTATAACAGTATCGGCCTGATAGGAAATTTATTGTTCTTAAATGAATCAAAGTAGCCCCTATCTACTATATCTCTATAATTTTCATTCTTATTCAAATGATGATTGTTAAGGAAGAAGTATATCTTATTAAACTTAAAATTGCGCGGAAAGTAATTTATGCCTTTAAACTTAGTCATCTCTTGATACATGCTTTTGTATATCTCATCTGCTATGTACTGTATACGCTCAAAATTTATAGTATTGACGTCTGGGACATTCAAGCACAGGGAGAAGTCCATTTCATCGTATCTTGTCTTATATTTAAGACCATCACCGGTATAGAACCTTTTATCTGAGAGCTCGGCAACTGCACTCCTGGCTGCTTTCCCACCTATTTCCTTTACTCTCTCTTTTATCCTTGATATTGGTATTGTCTCCACCTCTATGACCTCAAATATTTTCCTCCCATTTTTATCGTATTCCAGGGTTATATCAGCTGGCCACTCATGAGAATAATAATATTTCGAATAGAAAGTGTCCTCTAACTTTAGGTCTGAAACGTAGTTATTTGTCTTTACGATTATATTAGTCAACCAAACTTGCAGAGAATTATGGAAATCAGAAGCTCTAAGATTACCCGTTTCTGCTAAAATCTTCCTTTCTAGTTCCCCTTTTGTTTTCATTCTACCTATATTTATAAAAGAAGACAGGTTGTTTATATACATTATGAGAGGACAGCTCAGCATAGATTTTTTGATAGCTGTTAGCGTATTGATAATAATAGCGCGTATTTTGATAGTATTCTTTCTGCCTTTTACAACACCAAACTACACCCAAATAACAATCAATAATGTCTGTAATTACATTTCAAATGCAATATCGTACACTGCAAGCACCACCGCAAACTCTTCTTTTACTTATATACCATTAATTGAGAGGTACGATAAAGGTTCGCTTAATATAAGCATAGCCGGCAATACAGTAATAGTTAGAAGCGATAATTATGTTATACCTTGTTCCACTATATCGAACAGCAGCGCAAAAGAGAACTTTTTAACCTCAAATCTATGGATATACAAGCTACCGAATGGCGAGGTCTACACTGCTTACTTTTATCAAAAAGGCAACGGAGTAAATGGAACATTTCTAGGTGGTGGATTCTACCCATCTGCTTCTGTCTATATGGAATACTCAAATGGAACTGCTGTCGAAGTTGCCAACTCTTTAACGTCTCCCTTCACATACAACGCAGGCAGCTTAATATCAACGCTGAAGCCTGGTGAATATTCATTTTACGCAGAAGACACAGATTATCCGCAGGTGAAAGTAGCTTTCCCTCTCTTGATTCCCTAATGTGCCATTAGCTGTTTATAGATATCTATGAACTTCTTTGCGCTGTTTTCCCAGGTAAGTTTCTTGATCTCAGTGTAAGCATTCTTGGACAACTCTTCACCGACTTCGCTATAATTTAATATACCTAAGATTATATCAGCCATTTGATTGCTGTCCCAAAAATTGACCTTAAATGTATTGTTCACAACCTCTGAAACGCCAGATTCTATGGAAATTATGGTTGGCACGCGTGAAGCTATCGCTTCTAAAGCAGTTATCCCAAAAGGCTCTGACACTGATGGCATGACAAATACGCTAGCTATGCTATATAGGAATCTCAATTCCTCCTCTGATACCCTGCCAAAAAATACAACCTTACCTTGTAAATCTAAGTCTATGCTTATGTCCACAAGCTTTTCCAATTCTGGCCCTTCCCCTGCTATGCCTAAAACCGCATCTTTATCGCTCTGCGAAACAATTTTAAATGCTCTAATTAGATGATCCACGCCTTTCTGAGGGGAAAGTCTCCCCACGTACAACACCAGCTTTGAGTTTGCATTAAACCTGTGCTTATTATATTCGCTTTCATCTATAGCATTGTATATCACCTTTATCTTTTCTGGAGGGATACCATAAAGATCTGAGATCATTTTTTTGGAGTATTCACTCACAGTCACAACAATATCCGCCTTTTGAACTGCCATCCTCTCTATGTCCTCTATAAACTTCCAAGGATGGCCTATAGTTCTAGTATATTCAGTGCTGTGGATTGTCAGGATCAGTTTTTTACCAGTTAGCTCCTTTATCTTCACTCCTGCTAAAGCAGTCAACCAATCATTTGCATGTATTATATCAAAGTTTTTTTTGATTGCGGCTTTAGCAGCTGAATCGGCATAAGCCATGACTCTTCCAATCAAATCTGAATAAGTCATATTAAGATTCTGAATACTAGAATAAACACTGAACTTTATCTCCTCTGGGAGGATGGTATAGTCTACACCAGGTATTATAGTGTACTCCCCTCTTGGTAGAAATAGATCTATACTTATTCCAAGTTTGCTCAATGCCTTTACTAGATTATAGCTATGCCTGCCGAGACCCCCTACTATATCAGGAGGGAACTCCCATGCTAGCATCAATATTTTCATACCCCTCCTATATTTTTAAACAATGAGCCCGTCCTATTAATAGTTTTTACGATGGAAGATAGTGAATTTTCAATGCCTGAATGGGCTAAGGAGATACTTGATAAGAGGATAAACAAGCTCACGCCGCCACAAGAACTTGCAATAAAATCTGGCTTACTCGATGGAAAAAATATAGTTGTATCCTCCCCAACTGCATCGGGGAAGACATTAATAGGAGAACTTGCGATGCTCAAAGCATTCAAAGAGAAAAAGAAGGCGGTGTATATCGCACCTATGAGGGCAATAGCTACGGAAAAATATGAGGAGTTTAAAATAAATCATCCATATGCTAAATGCGGCCTATTCATAGGTGATTACACCGAATCTGACTGGAAACTGAGCCAGTATGATTTCATCTTCGCCTCAACAGAAAAATTTGACAGCATGCTTAGAAACTCACTAAACTCATTCTACAATATAGGCTGCGTAGTTTATGATGAGATCCATCTATTGGCCGATAAAGGCAGAGGGCCGACGCTTGAATTCCTGATAACATTGAATAGAGAACTCTTCACAAACGCACAGGTGATAGCACTTAGCGCAACTATAGAGAATGCAGAAGAACTTGCTAGATGGATGAGCGCAGAGCTTGTAAAGAGTGACTTCAGACCAGTCAAAGTTAGGAAGGAGATATATTTGAATGGGGAGCTTAGAGGGGACGAAAAAATAAAGCTGAATGTCATATCCAGTGATCCGCTTTCAAACATAGTTTCATGGCTGATACATGAAAACAAGAAAGCAATAATATTCGCAATGACGAAGAGGAATGCAGTATCATCAGCTAAAATCATAGCAGATCTACTTTCACCCAAACTTGATAGAGGTGATAAGGATTCTCTCAGGAGGGTCTCAAACGAAATACTCCACGTCTTAGACTATCCAACTTCCCAGTGCGAGGAAGAAGCAGACCTTGTAAGCAGGGGTGTGGCTTTTCACCATGCTGGGCTCCTTAACAAGCAAAGAAAAATAATAGAGGATAATTTCAAGAGTGGACCCATAAGGTTCATATGCGCCACTCCCACTCTGGCTATGGGAGTAAACATGCCTGCTAATACTATAGTTATATCTTCGATCTACAGATTCTCAGAGAATGGGTCTGCGCCTATATCTAAGATGGAAGTTGACCAGATGATGGGTAGAGCTGGGAGGCCTACATATGATAAAGAAGGCACAGCCATAGTAATATCCAGGACTGAAAGAGAATTCGATTTTATAAAGGAGAAGTATATAGATGGTGAATTAGAGCCAGTTATACCTTCGCTCAGAGACCCTGAGGATGTAGCTAGGTTTGTATTGGCCCTGAGCTGCATGAACATATACAATGATAAGGATAAGATTTTATCCTTTTTTGCTAAGACGTTCACAGGTTTTCTTGGCGAGGAACTTAATGAAAAGGTAGGTACTGCAATACAAAAGCTCTCAGAATATAATCTTATAGACACTAAAAATCTCCAAGCAACCAGACTTGGAAGACTTATAAATGCGCTTTATCTGAGCCCGTCAACCGGCATAATATTTCAGAGATTCGCTGAAAGATTAACTGATGATGCAGAAATAGATGAGATTCCAATACTGCATCTCCTATCTGTGAGCAAGGATGTGCCTATGATGAACTTAAAAATGTCTGAATATGAAGACTATGAGGAGGAGAGCGCAGAGAACGATCTTATTGCAGAACAAGACCTAGTTGACTATGATAGATATGTCTCCCAACTTAAGCTAGCTCACATACTTCAAGACTGGATAAATGAGAAAACCGAAAGATATATAGAGGAGACCTATGGGTTGTCGCCGGGAGAGCTTTACAACACAATACAGACTATAAGGTGGATGGCCTACAGCCTAAAGGAGGTTGTGAGGTTCAATAACTGCAACACAAATTACTTCATAAAATTAGAAACGCGGATAGTAGAGGGGGTAAAAGAAGAATTATTGCCGCTTGTAAAACTTCCGAATATAGGCAGGGTGAGAGCGAGAAGGTTGTATTCAAATGGTTTTAAGACTGTTAATAGCATAAAAGAAGCAAACATTGAAACACTGTCTAGAATACTCGGCAAGGGTGTCGCAGAAAAGCTAAAAGAGTATTTGGCTAAGGATAATAAAGAGAAGACGCTTAAAGATATTTAACTAATCCGCCGATAATCCTATTTCGTGAGATGGGGGGATAAAAGGCGCGGTAAGGATAGTATTTATGTAAGAAATGACAAAACAAAAATATGGTGTTGAAGCGAGAAGCCCCATGCAGAAGCTTGGGTAGTTCACATAGCGGTGCTCTCCTAAATAAAATGAGAATATTAGCGGCTTCCGATCTGCATGGGGATATAAAAGCTGCGGAGAAGTTGGCTGAGAAGGCAAAGAGAGAGAAGCCAGATTTAATAGTCCTTGCAGGAGATCTAACCATTTTTGGCAGTGGCTTAGAGGGGTTGCTTGCACCTTTCACAGATTTGAAAAAGAAAATAGCTGTTATACCTGGGAACCATGACAGTGAAGCGGATATTTTCTTCTTGAAAAAACGGTACCCAGATATGATTTATGATCTTCACAGTTACGCATTCAGAGTAGGTGACGTAGGTTTCTTTGGGTGTGGACTTGGGAACATAGGGCCGAATGAGATAACTGAGGATGAGATAAAAAATAGGGTTTTGGATTCATACAAGTACGTGAAAAATTCAAAGAGAAAGGTGATGATAGTTCATGTCCCGCCCTATAAAACAAAACTTGACAAGGTCGGCAAGGATATCAATATAGGTAGCCCAGCAGTTAGAGAGTTAATAGAAACATTGAAGCCAGATAAGTGCATATGCGGTCACGTGCATGAGACATTTGGGCTTGAAGATAAACTCAATAAGACTGAGGTGATAAATGTAGGACCTAAAGGAAAAATAATCGAAATCTGAGAATATAATATAAAACAATCTCCCAAATTCTAAAAATCACTTTTGAGAAAGCCGATTATAATTATCGCCAGAGAACAACAGGATACATTTTTCTACGTCTACTAATGAGATATCTATACTCTCTAGTATCCTATTTGGATTTTCAGTGGATCAATAAAGCTTTTATGGCGAAGTTATTTTTATGGCATGTGTAGGACAAGACTGCTGACACGCCATACAGAATATACAATCGCTCTCCCGTACTGGGTCCGACTTGTCTGTTCTATATTTATTCCACTCGTCTGTGCCTTTCTGAATTATCTTGTCTTTTCCAGTCCCTTTCTTTCCTGGGTTCAAAAACCATTCAAATACATCCACTGGGCAAACATCCATACAGACACCATCTGCTAGACATGCTTCCCAATCAACAGACACCTGACTTCCATGTATTCCCAATTTTGTGGGGTAAGGCTTTCCGTCTGCGTCCTGCCTAACCTTCCCCTCAGCGAATACTTTATGCCCATTGTGCTCACCAGTTATGGGGTATTGATCTGGCTCCTGCAGAAACCCCTCATCTATGGGCTTTGGATTATAATCTACTTCTCTAACCATTTTATAGTTAAAGTCTATCATCCTTTAAATATTTAGACGTAAATATCATTGTAATGATGCATCTTTTTGATGCATCGGAGGGGCCCATAGTCTAGTCTGGATAGGACAGATGGCTTCGAATGCCGCCAGGAGTAACCATTTAACCCGGGTTCAAATCCTGGTGGGCCCTGTTTGGCTGATAGAAAAGAGATTTATAAGAAGGTCAGAGATAAAACTATAGCAAATTTAAGTGTAGTATTCAAAGTTTAAAATGTGACAGTACTTCTTTAACAACAGTATCAGGATATACTCCCCTCAAGCCTCTTCTTTATACATGATATTATCTGATCCACATTCTCACTCATAGCTTGGTTCATCATAGACTCCCCAAACAGCTTAGCGAATCCGCCTACGTTTACATCGGATTTCCAATCTGCCTTAGTTATGTTATTATCTCCAGAGAGAACTAAGGAGATATTTATCGAAAATTTTACACCCACTGCTGATCCACCTCCGCTGATAGATATGGTTGAATCAGATGGGGAGTATGCTATGTTACCAGAGAACTTAACATTTATGTTCGACAGATAAGATGCGCCCAAAAACTTACCGGTGTATTTAGATGCATCTATCTTAAACCTCAGGTCAAAATTGCTCCCGTTTACACTGATCTCAGACACATTCGGGACACACTTTGAGAATTCATTAGGATTAGATAATAACTGCACTACCTTATCCTTACTTACATTTGCGCTAAAACTACCACTCAATTCCATACTAACTGAATAACTCCTTCGACACTAATAAATCTTTAACTGGGGAATATATATCTCCATAGGTTTTTGATTCTGTCTCAAACAACATATTTTTTAGCAAAGATTCTGATACCGATAGAGATTTCGACAGATCACTTAAATTATCTGCAGATAAATCAGGCCAAAGAAGTTTTATCTTATCTGTATTCGACTGCGCCTTTACTCCTAACTTGTCACAGACAAAATCAGATATCTGTTTTCCCATCAGCCTTGCTGTGCTTAGCTTTCCACCGACGATAGTCATTATTCCTGAAATGCCGTCGGTAACCCCGTGGTCAAATATCTTGAAATCTCTGCTTATTGATCTGCTGCCGCCACTTGTATCCTCATCTGCTGCTATAAGTGGCCTTACTCCAGCGAAGTATCTGCTCATCCCATACTCCTTAATTGCTGGGATCAACTTTGCCCCTTCTGCTAAAAGAAACTTGAAATCGTCCTCATCAACTTCAAAATTATCTGGATTATCGACTATAAAAGATGTCGTTCCTATGATCGATTCCATGAAATATGGGACGACTATGTCACCGTCTGAAGGAAGCCTAAGTCTATTAATAACCCTCTTTGCGAACCTTCTATTTACTACAACCATTGTCCCAGCAGAAAGAACCATTTTTATACTGTTTATATTCAAGTAATCACTCAGTATCTTACTGGCCCATGCGCCGCTTGCGTTGATCACAAGATCAAATTTCAATGTCTCTATCTCCCCACTTATGTTATTCTTCACCTTCACCCCCTTCACCGCTTTGTCTTCAACATCAAAACCGATGACTTCATTTCCAAGTCTTATCTTTGCTCCTTCGCTCTTTGCCGTTAATAGAAGACTAGTTATGAACCTGAATGAATTTATTGTCTTATCCGGAACTGAGAAGGCGATCGATACATCCTTGCTTATGAATGGCTCCTCCTGAAGCAACTTCTCTGCCGATATTTGCTCGATCGGTATACCAGCATGCTTGCAGGCTGACTCAAACTTGTCGGCAAAGGATTGATCATCTTCCTTCAGGGCCATAAAAACGCCGCCTGTATCTTCAACACAGTGAGGTGCTATTTTGCTTATAACTTCATTGTCTAGAATGCTCTCCTCTGCAGCTTTCGGATCGTTGACTGCGTACCTTGCGCCACTATGGAGCAATCCATGAAACCTTCCGCTTGTGCCACTTCCTATCGTTCCCCTCTCGATTAGGGTTACGTCCAAGCCTCTACTCGCTAAATCATGGACGATCGCAGAACCTGTGGAGCCACCACCTATAACAGCTATCTTTGCATCACTCATTTACAGTGTAAATCATTGAAACTATAAATCCTTTGAAATTCTGCTATAAGTCATCTAGAATTCAATTATATTAAAGTTTAATCTCTGAATATCACATCTCTTAATGCTTCTCTTAGCTTTGTAGGGTCATGCTCATAAGGTATTTTTTCATTGATAAGATCACTTTCAATCACATTTTCCCCAGTTAAGTCATTCTTTACGAAACCATGAAGGTAACCATACTTTGCCTTCACCCTTTTAGCTTTATCGAGGTATCTGTTATTTGCAACAACCTTATCGAAGGATACTCCAAATCTTCCAAAAGCATTGACAAAATCAGAAGTTTTGAAGCCACTGGTTTCGCTTACCTTGTTCATTATATTTGTTATCAGGATTTTCTTGGCCTTTGACTTAGTGAGCGCCTCATGTGCACCATCTACAAGGAGATTCGGAATCAAAGAGGAGTATAAGTCGCCTGGCCCGAACACTATATAATCAGAGGAAAGCAACGCTTTCTTAGCTTCTTCGCTTATCTTTGTCTTTTTTTCAAGTTTTACGTCTCTAACTTTTAGCTGTCTGTTTACATCAAGGCTATCCTCACCAACTAATTTTCCACTGTTAGAGTACACTATGAGATTGCCGCTATAATTCACATTTGAAACTATCGGCATAACTTTTATATGACTCGGTATTGCTAATATTTTATGAACGACATCGAGATAATCCTCCCCGTATTTCTTGATCATGTTCAATAGAAATATATTCCCAAGGCTGTGGTTCTCACCCTTGGATTTTATTCTGATTGATAAAGCCGATGCAATGTTTTTATCCTCAGAAACAGCCAGAAGATGCTCTCTTAAGTCGCCCAAAGCATATACTTTAAATGTACGCCTTATCTCCCCTGTTGAGCCACCTGAGTCAAATACAGAGGGAATGCTGTATATCTTTAAGCCTTTCAAATCCTTCAGCGCTAGGAGTGTGTTCTTTGCACCAGCCCCGCCAAATATAGTGATAGTTTTCATAATGTATTTACAATCTTACTATGAAGGGAACTTATTTAAAAGCCTTTTCGTAAGGTATTTATCGCTAGAGGATAACTTTTATTGCCTTCTTTAGCTCGGCTATGGCGGTTCCATCAAGTCTATTCCCTATTATCTTATCCTCTATATCTAAATCATAGGGGAGTTTTGATAAAACCTCTGAACTAAATGAAACATCTTTGTTCCTTTTTTCCAAGGATATCTTTTCGCCGTTGTGCTCTATATAGTCCATGTTTTCGATTATGCCTACGACTGGGATCTTCAATGCGTCAGCCATCAATTCCGTCTTTCTGCTTGTTATCTGGGCTAGACTATTTGGGGTTGTAACTATTATCATCTTGTCAACTGGAAGCGACTGAAAGACTGTTAGAGGCGCATCACTTGTGCCAGGTGGAAGATCGAGAAACAGCACATCTAAATCCCCCCAATCCGTGTCGCTATACATCTGCTTTATCGCAGAGGAAACCAAAGGGCCACGCCATATCAGCACCTGCGCATCAGTGAGCATGTCTGCGCTCATGATCTTAATCCCCATAAAATCCATTGGAACAAACTTTTTGTTCTCTCCAACCTCTGCAAAACCGCTTAGTCTAAATATTGACTTAATGGAAGGGCCAGAGATATCGCAGTCAAGTATGCCAGTCTTGTAGCCTTCATTCGTCGCTGCTAAAGCCAGCATCGAAACAACTGTGCTCTTCCCTACTCCCCCTTTCGCAGAATAAACAGCAACAACGCTCTTTATGCCTCTTTTCTCGAATTTCTCTATCGGGGGTGGGGTTATCTTATTCTCTTTTTTAAGCTGCTGTTTCACCTCTTCCAGTTCTTCTTTTGTCATGTAACCGAATTTTACTTCGACTTCTTTATAGCCTGCTGATTCCAGCCTGTCCTTTATATCCTTCTCAAGTGTCCCTGAAAGGGGGCAGCCTGGGACGGTAAGTTTCAAATGGACTATTAATTTGCCGCCTTCCCTCTCTATCGACTTTATCATCTTAAGCTTGACTATGCTCAAGCCGATCTCAGGATCGTTCACACTTTCAAGAAGAGAGAGTATCTTCTTGCTTTCCTCTGCAGAAATGTTCATTTTTCTTTTTCCTCTGCGTCCTTTATCCCTTCGGAAGTCACTTCAAATGTAGCTTCTCCCTCCGGAAGGTTGGGGGAATCGACTAGCCTTGCTACACGTATACCTTTCTTCCCTTTCCTAAGGTACACTCTGTAGGTCGCAACATGGCCTATTATATGGCCCCCGACCGCAACGGTTGGGTCACCGAATAGTATGTCTGGTCTTGCCATGACCTGGTTAGTCACATAAACTGCTAGATTGAACCTGTCCGCAAGCCGTTGAAGATTGTGCATTATAACATTTACCTTCTGCTGCCTGTCTGCCAATGTACCTCTGCCCACATACTCTGCCCTAAATAGCGCCATCATGCTATCAACTATGACTAATTTTATTTTTGGATCGGCATTTATTATATCAGGTATCTTATCCACGAGCAGAATTTGGTGATCCGAGGAGTAAGCTCTGCCTATCTTTATATTTTCCAATGCTGTCTTTGGATCGAGATTTTGCGCTATCGCCAATTGCTCCACTCTCGAAGGCCTGAATGTTCCTTCTGTATCTATCCAGATGACATGCCCATTCAGTCCGCCCTTCTCAGGCGGCAACTGAGCATTGATTGAAAGCTGGAATGCTACCTGACTTTTACCTGAGCCGTATTCCCCATAGAACTCTGTTATAGCCTGTGTCTCTACCCCACCGCCGAGCAGGATATCTAATGCCTTACTTCCTGTTGTTATCCTTTGCACTTGTTTTCTTTTGTCCTCAAACTCCAAGCCGGACATGAAATTCATCTTAGCTTCTTCTCTTGCCTCTGCTATTATCTTCCTTGCGGTTGTTTCACCAATCTCACATACCTCCGCTACAGTCAATGGGTTTGCAGTTGCCAATGAGATTATATCAACATAGCCTGCGTTCTTTAGTTTTGAGGCAATTGCGCTTCCAACGCCCTCCAAATCCTTTATATCCTTGTATTCAAACTCGCCGTTATCTTCTGCCTTGACTTTTGTCTCCTTCTCCGCCATATCTCCCCTCCTATTTTATTTGATCCAATATCACTACGGTATCGGTCTTGCCGACACCCCTTATCTTACCTAATTCCGAAACGACAAAGTTGGATAGGTCTGTCATATTCTCATAATTTATCTTTACAACTATAGGCCATTCCCCGCTTGTCAGCATCACTTCGCTAACATCTTTTATTTTTGCTATATCTTGGGCTATCTCCAGCACTGAAACCGGCACATCCTCCCTTGTTTTTATATAAATGAAAGCCCCTAGCATACAATAACTTAATACTCTTATCATTTTAGACTTATATAACTTTTACTTTCAACTCAAAACTTCAAGAAATAGTAAATCCAACCTTACTTTTTTGTTTTCTTGAAGCCTTGCTTTATGTAAAGCTTGCCTCGGATTGGTCTTTGATACTTAAAAACTCATGTCTTTGCGGCTTCTGTTATCTTCTGCTTTATTGAGTCTATTACATTCTGAACGTTCTGCTGTCCTCCAAGAGAAGCTATCGCGGTAGTGGATAAGCCGGCTAAGCCGCCTGCCATCCCTCCAAGCCCTTGGAAGAATTGCATAGGAAGGACTATCTTTGAAGAGCTGGATTCACCCATCTGTTTAAGCGCCTGAAGATAAAGGTACATCACAGACCTGTCATCCAATGCCTTACCGCCTTCTCCTGCACCGGGAGTGGGCACGCCGCAGCCGGGTGGGATGAGTTATTGGATATTCTTAAATATCCTTAAAAAGGTTGTAGACGCTGCAGATGTTGTTGGCGCAGACGCGAATGAAGTGAGGCCTATACCAGAAGAGAAAAGCAGCAGAAATCTTCCGTCTCTTACGACGATGAATCCAGCTGAGAACTCAAACTTCATATTCTAAGGGAGGAGCGAAAAGCTTAAATACTATGAAAATCTCTATTATAGTGTCAAATAATAGTATCTAAAATAGATACTATTAATGATGGAGGAGATATGTTCGGAAATTGGTATGGATGGAATGGCCCAGGTTTCCGGGGCGGGTTTGGAGCTGGAAGACGTATGAGGCAAATGAATGACTTAACGGGTTTGGACTATGACTTGCTTTATATCTTGTCGGATCATAGCCTTAATGCGGAGGAATTGTTTGAGCAGCTGAAAAATTTCAGGGTAAATACAAGCTTTCCGATCTTAGGTTGTATTAATCTTCATCTGAAACATCTGACTGATGAGGGTTATCTGGAGAGGCATGAACAGGACGGTAAAACCTATTATTCTCTGACATCAAAAGGAAAGGAATTGATTTGGTGAAGGATCAGACTATGTTCGGGAATTTCGGCTTCAATCACGGCTTTCATAAAAGACGCGGGTTTGGGCTGAGGTATTGGATTCTCTCGATCGCATCGGAGAGAGAGGTTACCGGCGCTCAGATCGGCTCAGCGATATCAGAATTCAGCGGAGGAAGATGGTCTCCCTCGCCAGGTTCACTGTACTTATTCCTTAAGGAATTGACAGAGGAGGGTTATCTAAGTGTTCATGAGAGGGAAGGGAAAAAATATTATACGACCTCGCAGAAAGGAGCGGCTCTTTTGAGAGATTCATGGTTCCCATGGCATAAGATGGGCTGGTTTTTTGATGTAGGTAGTAACTCTTCGTCGGAAGATATAGCAGAGATCAATTTAAGGTTGAGGAGCTTAAAGGAAAGAAAATCAGAGATGTCCTCATCTGAAAAGGAAGATCTGCGCAAGATAAGGGACCTGATCGATGAGTTGCTTGACTGATTTTTCGTCCCATTTTTGGGCATCACAATTTCACCAGATCTCTATAGGAGGATGTTCTATTCTCAAATGTTTTAACCGGTTTTTTTCCCTGAAGGTTTCCTCGAAATTTGGATGGGTTATGACGGGTACGAGGCCACGTATTTTTCCAGGTGAGTGCGGATCAATAAGAGAAAGAACTTTTGCAGCTTTCTCCGTTATGTTCTGTTTCCAAATTTGGGACCAAGAGATATAGAAACGCTGAAAAGGAGTGAAGCCTTCTACGATTCGATTTTCAGAAGGATGTCTTTTCAAGTATCTTGACAGTGCAT
>JBMFTM010000014.1:0-14282 GCA_049967035.1 Candidatus Acidifodinimicrobium sp. | reverse complement strand
ACATTGTCTGCTCTTTCTTCCAGTCGATTATTATCACCTCTCCATTATCCTTTAATATCCTCTCAACATTTTTGACGGCTTCCTCTTTCTCCATGTCATGAAAAGAATTAGCGAAGAAAACTACATCTACTGAATGATCAGGTATGGATGAAACGTCTGTGAGTATTATAGCGTTCTTTATGTTCTTTTTAAGCTCTTCCAGGGCCTCTGTATCTATATCTACGCAGTAAAGTTTGGAAGCAAAATTCTGTAGATGCTTGCAGTAAAACCCAGCCCCGCAGCCGTAATCAACGATTACATTGTTCTTTCTGTCAAAAATCTTCATCATATACGCGTCTGGTTTTGCCATCTCTTCTCTCATCGCGTTCATGTGTCCGTGCATCATGGTATCACCTGGCGATTTTATCGCCCATGATATGAATGCCTCCTATAGCTCGGGTATCTTGATCTGCCACTGCTTCTGCTTGGACTTGAGCTGTAGCTTCTTGAATGACTATAAAAATCAGCTTCATAGTTTTTGAATTTTGACTGGTCGATGCTAGATGTATCTAAGCTTATCTCCTGCATGTGTATGTTGGATGCCCTCTCTATGTCACCTATCATACCCCTCTGGTTTGTCAGAAATATTGTAAAGGCGCGGCCTTCTTTGTGCATTCTAGCAGTTCTCCCGACTCTGTGGACATACGTTCTCGGTTCATCTGGCGCATCGAAGTTTATTATATCGCTCACATCACTGATATCAAGTCCACGCGCAGCCACGTTGGTGGAGATCATGAACTGTGTGCCGCCTCGGAATCTCTCCAATGAGTTCTCTCTTTTTGATTGTGTCATACCTCCATGTAGATGTATAACATTTAATCCATAGTGTTCGAGTACATTGTAAAGTTTTTCGGCTCCGAATTTTGTCCTTGTGAATATTATGCATTTCGTTGGCTTGTAATGCTCTATATATGCGAGGAGAGTTGCGATTTTCATCTGGCCGCTTACTATGGTATAAAGGTGCATTATACCACTAGCCGTTATCTCTTCTTCCTTTCCGACTATTATTACTCTTTTATCCTGTTTCATGTGTTTCTCAGCTATTTGCATTATCGGCCTAGGCAAAGTAGCAGAAAAAAGCATGAGCTGTTTCGAGCCAGGCGTTTTGCTGAGTATGTATTCTATATCATCTATGAACCCCATATCGAACATAAGGTCAGCTTCGTCCAGCACGAAGAATTTTATCCTATTCAGGTTCAGTACCCCCCTCTTCATCAAGTCTATCACCCTGCCGGGTGTACCGATTATTATATGCGGCCCATTTCTCACCGCGTTTATCTGCGGATTTATTCCTACTCCTCCATACACTATGGCAGCAGAAATTTTTAGCGGTTTACCTAGAGATCTGACGACTCCAAACACCTGCAGCGAAAGTTCCCTTGTCGGTTCGAGGATGATTGCGCTCAATGGTTCGGGATTCTCTAGTATCTTCTGGATTATAGGTATCACGAATGCGCCGGTCTTTCCAGTCCCTGTCTTGGCTCGAACAGCGACATCCTTCCCCTCTAAAATGACGGGTATT
Source organism: Candidatus Acidifodinimicrobium sp. (assembly GCA_049967035.1). Lineage (GTDB taxonomy): Archaea > Nanobdellota > Nanobdellia > Parvarchaeales > Parvarchaeaceae > Acidifodinimicrobium. The sequence continues at coordinate 12,721 of JBMFTM010000014.1, read as the reverse complement.
GCTTCCTTTTGAACGTCAGTCGGGGATATTAGACCGATGTTCTTAAGCGAGTTAATGAGTTCCTCTTTCAATGGCATTGAGTTGAATTCTTCCATCTTATCTTATGTTATTTGTGTACCTCTCAATATTAATAGCCTACTTATATAGAATTGTCTACTTGTAGCTGCCGTGTGTTTTTGATAGATAAGATAATGTAAGTGTGTGTACTAAAAGCTTATATTCTTTATCTATCAAATTGATAGGATGAGCAAAGTTTTAGATGATATAATAGTGAATAATACGGTCGAAAAATCCATTGAATTAGCAAAGAATCTCGGTAAAGAAGACAAAGCAAACAAGAACTCATACTATTTAGATATAAGTGACTATGAGATTTATTTTAGTGATGGCTCTCTTAAGATAAAATACTACGATTCATACTTAGAATTTGTATCAGCAAGCGATAAGGATGAAAACACTTTTGATGTTAAATACGGAAAGTTCAAATTAGAGCATTCAGATAAAAATTATAAGATTTTGGTAGAAAAAATTAACAGAACATACAACAATTTCATTAGAGTTAAAAGATCCACCGGTTAAAATCGATTTATCTGGTCCTGATAGCATCTATTTGAGTAAAAATATATTTTCACCCATGCTCCCACCGGGATTTGAACCCGGGTCTGTGACTCGAGAGGCCACTGTCCTTGGCCGCTAGACTATAGGAGCAGCTATAGATATTATTGAAAGTCGGATATTAATAATTGACAGGCGTTATTCCTATTACAGAATATCACTTGAATAATCTAGTCAGCTTCGTTCCGATACAGAGTTAAATATTGCATTTGCTTCTAATCTAAATTAGTATGGATAAGAATTTCCTGGCTGCAGTTAGCACTGTTGTCGGCACACTAGTTGGCGGAGGAATACTTGCTCTTCCATATGCTATGTCAAAATCCGGTTTCTTCTATGGTTTGCTGATGCTTGTAGTGATTGGGGTTGCTTCTATCCTTATAACTTTGTACACAGCAGAGTTGTCTTTAAGATCGAAGAAGATGCACCAGTTACCTATATTGATAGGCGATTCGCTTGGAAAGAAGTTCAAAGGGCTAGTCTTGGTTCTGCAGTTCGTCACGATAATAGGTGCGCTTATAGCGTACTTTATCGGGCTTGGGTCTGCCTTATCAATGCTGTTTGGTATACCATATTACCTGTCACTTTTAGTGCTCTTCATCTTGAGCTTTCCGTTGATATTGAAAGGATTCAATGCCGTTGAGCAGTCTGAGACGCCTCTTCTTTTTGTAAAGATAATTATACTTATAGTGGTCTCGATTGCTGTGCTTCATTACATAAACATAGGCAACATAATGCACTCCAATCTAATGGAGATATTCTCACCTTTCGGTGTAATCCTCTTCTCATTGACAGCTTACACCGTTATACCGGAGATAAAGCAGGAAGTGTCTGGGAATGTTAATAGGCTTGTCAAAGTGATTTTGGTGTCATTTGTTATATCGATATTGATATATATACTATTTTCTTTCTCATTCTTAGGGGCATTCGGTAGCAGTGTTTCGCAGGTAGCAACCAACTACGCTGCAACTGGGTACTTGAACGTGCTTTTTCTACTGACTACTATCTTCATGCTGATAACCCCTCTTTTGGCGATGGGTCTTGTTATAACAGATACGTTCTATTATGATTTTAAGATTAACAGGTTTACAAGCGCGTTGATAGCTGTTCTGCTTCCAGTCATAATAGCCGTCTTTAACTTCGGTTTTGCAAATATAATAGACATAATAGGCGGCGTGTTCCTATCCTTACTATCTATATCCGTATTGCTGGCGGTGTATATCAGTAGAAAGAAAGAAGGTATAAGTACAGTATACTCTGTTTTTGGAGGGAACATATCACTGGCATTCACCGTAATAATCATGGTCTTGGGTTTTGTGTACACGATCATTGAGATTGTATGAAAATAATCAAGTTTTCGCCGTCAGAAGGTCTTCTAAAGGTTTCAGTCAAGTCAATTGAAGACCTTGTAGTTTTAAGTTACGTTATAGAGCCAGGCGATAAGATTGTATCGCAAACCAAGAGAAAGATAGAATTTGGCAAAGAGAAGGAGGTAAAAACCGTGAGGCTTGGGATAGACGTAGAGCGTGTAGACTTATCTGGTGAATCTCTCAGCGTATCGGGCAAAATATTCGAATCTTCAGACGAAGATGTTCCTTTGCATAGGTATCACACTATCTCTATAGAACTGGATACCATTTTTACGCTTCAGAAGGAGAGTTTCCTCAAATATCAGATAAAAGCTATAAAGAACTCTTCCATTCGTTCCCCAAAGGTTTTTGTATGCGTTTACGAATCAGGCTATGCGATATTCTACTCCATGACAAATTATTCGATAAGGAAAGTGCGTGAAATCAGAGAGAACGTTTCTGGGAAGAGATTCAAGTCAAGCGGGAGCGAGCTGTTCTTCGACAAACTTGAGAAAGCGCTGCTGGAAGAAACAAAAAAAGATTGGGACCTATTCATAGTTGCTGGTGTCGGGATATACAATGAAAGGATCAAGGACAAGATAGGGATAGACAGTATCATCTATGAGACAGTATCGTATGCTGATACCGGCTTAAAGGAATTGATGGAGAAGGATGTGATAAACAACAAACTTAAGGAACGCTCCATAATTAACCAAAAGAAGAAGATGGATGAGTACATCAAGAGCATCTCGTCTGGGGATAACAGGTATGTATACGGGGTTGAAAAGATATACGATAAACTGAACCATTCCGTTCCTCCAGAGGAGGCTTTAGTTTCAAAGGATTTCATAGGCCGCAATAAGGACCTTATCTCCGCTTTGGATAAGGCCTCGGCAGATATAGTGATATTCAACCAGCAAGACGAGTCTCTCTATACTTTGAATTCATTTGGCGGCATAATCGTAAAATTTTATTAATAAGAATTGACTTTTTATCTCATGCAGCTAAATCGGACGCGTGTCGGTAGTAGAGCTGGATCATCGAAGAGCTATAGAAAGCTGCGGGATAAAATAGACCAATATATCAACAAGGTCCCGGATCCTCTAAAATATATGCTGATAGCTTTCTTCTCATTTGCTATCGGCGTAGCGAATTGGAACAAGGATTTTGCTATCCGTAGAGTTGTAATACTCCCTCTGTTATACTCAAATTTTTACACACTGGGCACAATATGGTACACTTTGGGTTTCCTGCTCGAGCTTTTCTCTATAGTGTGCATAATAATCCTGGGGAAAAACAAATATAAGACAATCTCGCTGGGTATAGTGTACGAAGCGGCAAGTTCAGCAAACTTTTGGATGTTTTTTGGTGCATTCAACAATTACCTTTCAAAGTTCAGGTATGAAATAGCCTGGAATACGATCTTCTTTTTCTTCCAAGTGCCCCTGTTAGTAGTCATCCTGCTTTACGCATTCGGCGCGATAGGTAAGGAACGAGCACGATAGAAATATTTAAATACTAAATGATTCTATTTGAATACATATTACCAGTGTTAAATTGGTTATAGGGGTGAAATATGGCAGAAGGAAAACCGCACATGAATCTTATCTTTATAGGACACGTAGACTCTGGGAAGTCTACTACAGTTGGAAGATTACTCTATGAGACTGGTAGCTTCAGCGAGCAGGACAAGGCTAAGATAGAGAAAGAGCTTGCTACTTTAGGTAAGGTGGAATTTGAGTTTGCCTACTTCTTGGATACCTCAGGTGAAGAGAGGAAGAAAGGCGTTACGATAGACCTTAGTCATGAGAGGTTTGACACAAGCAAGTATGAATTCACGATAATCGACGCACCAGGTCATGTAGACTTCATAAAGAACATGATAACAGGTGCATCTGAGGCTGATGCAGCTGTCCTTGTAGTGGATGGAAAAGAGGGCATAATGGCCCAGACAAGGGAGCATACTTACCTTGCTAGAGTATTCGGAATAAAGAATTTCCTGATAGTCATAAACAAGATGGATCTCCTAGGTTACGATCAGAATAAATTCAATGCCGTGAAGCAGGAAGTCTTGAAGATGGCAAAGACGCTCTATGCGAACGCTGACAGCTTCTTGGTTATCCCTGTTGCTTCAAAAGAGGGGGTAAACATAACAAAGAAGAGCGACAAGATGCCTTGGTACACCGGCCCAACGCTTCTGGAGGCGCTAGATGCGCTACCTACACCAGAACGGCCAGTCAATCTTCCACTTAGAGTCCCCGTTGAGGATGTATACTCAATACAGGGTGTAGGAACAGTCCCAGTCGGGAAAGTTGTCACCGGCGTTATGAAGCCAGGGGACAAGATAATATTCGAACCATCTCACGTGCAGGGAGAAGTCAAGTCGATAGAGATGCACCACCAGAGTCTTGAGCAGGCAATACCGGGCGATAACATCGGCTTTAACGTAAGAGGCATTGAGAAAGATCAGGTAAAGAGAGGTGATGTCGTTGGAACAGTCTCTGCCCCTCCAACTGTGGTAACAGAGTTCACCGCTCAGATACTCGTTCTTTATCACCCTACGGCGATATCAGCAGGTTACAGCCCAGTTCTTCACACTCACACAGCGCAAGTCCCTGTAAGAGTAAAGAAGATACTTAGAAGGCTTGATCCTAAGACTGGTGCGACAGCAGAAGAGAACCCAGCGACGATAAAGCAGGGGGATGCCGCGATAGTAGTGCTTGAGCCGCTTAAGCCTCTTTCAATCGAAAAGAGCGATGAGTTCCCTCAACTTGCAGGGTTTGCTATAAGGGATATGGGTTCTACCATAGCCGCAGGTAGATGCATAGACCTAGTGAAAAAGCAGTGAGCCTGCCCTAAAAAAAGAAATACTCCACTTCACTCGTAAGACTACCCATCTTCGTGTTAAGTTTATATTTTGTCTTAAATTAGGATTAATAATGGGAAAATTTTACGTCACAACGCCTATATTCTACGTGAATGACAAGCCACACATAGGCCATGCGTATACCGTTGTAATAGCCGATATCCTAGCTAGATGGCATAGATTAAAAGGAGACGATGTTTTTTTCTTGACCGGCACAGATGAGCACGGTGAAAAGATACAGAAGGCAGCTGAAGCAAGGGGCGTAAAACCAAAGCAGTTTGTGGACGAAGTAGTTGAAAAATACAAAGAAGCGTGGAAAGTTCTTGATATCTCATACAACAAATTCATAAGGACCACAGACAAGGAGCATGAAGAGGCCGTTGGCAAGTTCATAGATAAGATATACAAAAAAGGCGATATCTACAAGGGAGAGTATGAAGGATGGTACTGCGTACCTGATGAGACTTTTCTGACAGACTCACAGCTTGTTGATGGAAAATGCCCGATGTGCGGGAGGGAAGTTAAAAAAGTGAAAGAGGAGGCTTATTTCTTTAAGCTTAGCAAGTACAAAGATAAGATTTTGAATTTTTACAAGGAGAATCCAGATTTCATAATACCCAACTTTAGGATGTCAGAGATGGCCAACAGGCTTGAGGGGGAAGTAAAAGACCTAGACATCACCAGAAAGAGCGTTTCATGGGCCATACCTTTCGGACCAGACAAGAGTCATTTTGTCTACGTTTGGGTGGATGCGCTCACAAATTATATTAGCGCATTGGGGTGGCCGGATGGCAAGAATTTCAATTTTTTCTGGCCTGCTGACGTTCATGTTATAGGAAAAGAGATAAACTGGTTCCATTCTGTCATCTGGCCTGCTCTACTTATGTCTGCTGGTTTGGAGCTCCCAAATAGAGTCATGGTACACGGCTGGTTCACAGTAGACGGGAAGAAGATGAGCAAGTCCCTTGGAAACGTTGTAGATCCGGTTGAAATATCGAAGAAGTATTCTACCGATGCATTAAGATACTTCCTTATAAGAAGCGCTAAGCTTGGGGAGGACAGCGATTTCTCAGAGAAGGCTTTGATTTCGAAGATAAACGGTGAACTTGTCTCCAACATAGGAAACCTCATTTCAAGGACGGTATCTATGTGCAAGAAATTCTATAGGGAGATTGACGGCGAATTATACAAAGAGACTGGCGATGAGCTTGTTAAGCAGTTTGATATTGAAAAGATAAAGACTCTGATGGATAACTTCATGCTTTACGAGGCTTTGGAGGAGCTGTTGAAGTTTGTGAAGTCTTTGAATAAATACATCGCCGATAGGGAACCATGGAAGCTTAGAGGCAAGCAGCTGGGTGATACACTTTATAATTTACTTGAAGGTATCAGAGTCTTCTCTATTTTGATATACCCATTTATGCCGAGTACTAGCCTAGAGATTTCGAAGCAGATAGGTGTAAAATTAGGATCTATTGAAGACTTGAAGTTTGAGAAGATAGTTTACAAGCCCAAATACGGGAGATATATCTTCAGCCGTGTCAAGTAGTTTTCTCTGCAGAATAGAAAGCGTATCACTCAACAAATATCTTGAAATCAGCAGCTATGGCAGTGTTTCCTGCTATTATCACCGGATTCAGATCTACATCCTTTATGTTTTTGTTTGCTATCATGAATCTTCCTAGCTTTATAGCGTAACCTATAATCTCATCGAGTACCTGGTTTCCCCCTGCTGAAACTATAAGTTTCCCAACCTTACTTCCGCTCAATTCATTTATCTTCTGATCTGATATCTGCGGGAGCACAAATTCAACTTCATTTATCTCGTTTGCGTGCACTCCCCCTATTCCAATTGCAATCATCGGCCCGAATATGGGGTCCCTGTGCCCACCGAGGAGTATTTCAATAGCGTTTCTCTTACCGTTGATTACATCCTCATAAAGCTCGAGTTTTGCGTTATTCAACCTCGATTCCTTTATTATCTGGCTCAAGTTTTTGAAGGCTTTCTCTAGCTCAGCATAATCCTTTATGTTGGTTATTACGCCGCCTATCTTGTTCTTGTGTGCCACGTCATTTGAGGATATCTTCAAAACACACGGGTAGCCGATTTTTTCAGCGGCTTTGCTAAGCTCACTTTCCTTGTTGATAGTCACGCCTGCTGTCGTTTTTATCCCTATCTTGTCGAATACAACTTTGGCGTTCATCCCAAATGTGTTTTTCTTGCCTTGGAAGGCTACTGCCTTTCCCTTTTCCTTCTTATACCTGTCATATGAGGGGTATCTATGGGAGTAGTAGAAATAGAGGCCGCTTATTATGTCAACCGCTTCATTTGGATACTCATATGTCGGCAGGCCTCTCTCTATTAGGAACCGTCTAGCTTTCTCTACGTTTGTGCCGCCCAAGAAAACTGAGAGCAACGGAAGACTCTGTTTCTTGCTCTGTATATCATAGATAACCTTCGCTGTTTCAAGCGGCATAGACATCTCTTGCGGTGAGAATATCACTATAGTCGGCTTGTTAAGCTCAGTGATGACGTTGAGCGTGTCTTTATATCTATCAGGCGAGGCATCACCGAGCATATCTATAGGATTATGCAGGTTTGATTCCGGTGGCAGAATCTTGGATAAGTCGGACAGGGTCTTATCACTTATTTGGGCCATTTTAAGCCCCTGCTCATTTATGTGGTCAGATGTTATCACCCCGCCTCCGCCGGCATTTGTGACCACTATCACTTCATCCGTCTTAATCTCGAATTTTGAAGCGTCTCTCATGAAATTGAAAAGATCGTCTACGTTTGACACAGTGATTGCGCCGGCGTCTTCGAATGCAAGTTCATAAGCCTTGTAGTCGCCGGCCAAGGAGCCTGTGTGCGACATGACCGCAGATGATGTTTTGTTCGATCTTCCCCCCTTCAATATTATCACTGGCTTTTTCTTCGTGGCTTCCTTCAAGCTACGCATGAATTTTTCCCCGTTTGTTATCCCTTCCAAGTACAGGACTATTGATTTTGTCTTCTCGTCTTCCCTAAGGTAGTCTATCAGATCTGCTTCGTCTATGTCTACAGCATTCCCTACGCTTATTATTTTGCTGAATCCTATATCGTTTGCCGATGCGTCGTCTACAATAGCGCTTAGCAGCGCCCCGCTTTGGGAAATGAATGCAGTCGTGCCTTTGAAAATCTTGGTGTTCGGATCCACAAAAGTCATATTGACCAGGGGGTCTAGGTTTATCACACCAAGGCAGTTTGGCCCTATCACCCTTATCTTAGAGTTTTTAAGAAACGCTTTAAGTTCCGACTCTCTCTTTTCTCCGGCCTTCCCGATCTCCTTGAAACCAGCGCTTATTATGATCGCAGCGCTAACCTTTTTCCTTTCGCAGTCTTTAAGCGCCTTCAGCACCTTTTCAGCTGGTATCGATATAATTGCAACGTCTATCTTATCTTTTATGTTTGTGATTGATTTGTAGCTCTTTATCCCTTGTATCTCTTCTGCGAAGGGGTTCACTACAAATATTTTTCCTCTGAAAGTCAGCCTTATATTTTTAAGTATCGCGCTTCCAACTTTATTAGGATTCCTAGATGCGCCTATTACAGCTATTGATTCTGGGCTTAGTATTTTTTCGATTGACATATTCATATATATGTGTATACTTAGTTATATTCGTAATGGTTTTAATCTTTTAAGTTCTAAATAGTAGTAATATATATTAAATTATTCACATCTTTGGACTTTTTCCGATGAATATTCAGTGAAAACACGCAAAACTTGTCTAATTGTTCCAGTATTCCTTTGTTTCTATGTAGTTTTTCTCCGCTTCTATAACCTTATCAATCATAAGGTCCTCGTCTCGACCATACATAGACAGTATCCTGCTAGCAGTTCTAGGCCCTACGCCATAGGCAGAGCCGACTATGCATGCCTTCTTCCCATACGCCAAATACAAGGCCGCATTCTGCTTTATTCCTTCCATGATATTCTCCTCTGTTTTTGTCAGAGGCTTCTTCTTTAGGAATTTTTTTATTATAGGATCATATGTCTCCTTGTACTTTGTTTTATAGAATGTTATCAGCTTTGCCCCGCATTTCTTACATTTCAAGCCGTCGGTGTCAGAGGCATACAACTCCCCTATCCTGTTGCCGCAGTTCAAGCACTGAAGGTAGAGCCTTGTCTCATTCAGCCTGCTCTTCACAAGGTCCCTGAGTGTTTTTCTTGCTTCTGAAGGCCTTACAATCGACCCGCCGTATGTAACCTCAAGCCCTTCATAGGAGAGCGGTGATGCGTTTCCATCGTTTATATGTATTTTTATCTCCTCTTTTTTGACCTTGCTTATTATGTCTTTCACCCCTTCGAGATCTATCTTGTCTCTGAAAATCTCATTGTAAACCTCTTTGTCGACTATTGTGTCCTTCAATATTTCCACGAGATTCCTTATGTAAGGTTTAGTGTAGTCAGCAGCCCTGCTTATTACCCCGAATCTCTTCGCTACATTAATGAATCGGTAAGTATAGAGCGAAGTCTTGCGCAAATTGTTTCGAAGTTCCTCCTCGGGATCTCTTATCCCTAATATCATCTCCTTTATCTCACTTAGTGGCAGCAAAGTTTTGATGATCATCCTATATGGATCTATCTTGCTCATCACACTCTCTCCTATTTTGCTGCTCAGTTCTTCACTTAGAATGTATGATAGGCCTTCATTGATCTTGTTTCCAAAGGTCGAGTGTATTATCACATACCCCTGGACCCTCTCTATAACTATATTCTTGCTGTCTGGCATGATAAAGTCTATGTCTTGCTCCTTCAGCACAGAGAATCTGCTCACGTACTCTTTTCTAAGTTCAGCCGCCTTCTCGGCCACGAACCTGTGGACCGGCATCAGCTCCCCCTCCCAGGCCGGTATCGCCCCGAGCGAGCTTTCTGACCTTACTACATTTACCTTTCTCCCCTCTATGTTTACTATCTTCCAAGTTTCCCCCTTCATTACAAATGCCGTCTTGGGCGTCCCGTGCTCAGCAATGAATTCTTCATCGAGCGTCCCTATCTTCTTATTCATCTGATTGTCTATCACCAAGAAAGTCTTTGTGTCGGGTATGGAAGAAATGTTTGATATGTAAAATATCAGGCCTCTCCTCGTTCTCACAAGCTTTCCATTGTACTCCCTAAGCATGAAGTGCTCTATGAGGAACTCCACAGCTTTTTTAAAGTCCTCTTTATCCAGCGATGAATATACGGTTGAGCCCTTTATTAGTTTGAATATGTCCTCCCTGTTGTCTATCCCGTCGATTACACATCCAACGATCTGATGGCATAGTATGTCCAGGCTGTTTCTTGGCACGTCTATCTTCTCAAGAATCCCATTTTTTCGGTTTAAGTTTATAGATTCGCTCTCTAGATAATCGTCCACATTTATGGTTAGGATTTTTCCCTCAGAGACGCCAGTTTGGTTGTGGTTAGATCTTCCGATCCTCTGGATCAGTTTTATCACCTGTCTTGGCGACATGTACTGGATGACCATATCTACGTTCCCGATGTCTATGCCAAGCTCCATCGAGCTAGTCGCTATAACCACGTTTATCTTTCCCTCTTTGAATCTGTTCTCTATGTCTGTCCTTACCTCCTTTGAGAGGGAGCTATGGTGTACCTCAAGTTTGCTGTCGCTTAGAAATCGGTTCAGCCTTGAGCCGAGCATCTCGGCGGTCTCCCTAGTGTTTGTGAATATAAGTGTAGACTTAGATTCCTTGACTGTATCCCTTATTATCTTGAGCCCATTTGCGACGATGTCATTGACTGACTGCTCCTTGGCTATCTCTTCCTCCTCTGAGCCCAGTTTAGGGTAGAGCACGTCTATTTTATACTCTTTGATTGATGTAGCCTGCACAGAATCAGTACACTTGAGGTATCTCTTTGTTTCCTCAAGGTCTGCTATCGTCGCGCTTAGCCCCACTATTTGGAAGGAGGTAAGCCTGCGAAGCCTTTCGAGCCCCACGCTTAGCTGAGTCCCGCGCTTTGACTCCATTAGACTTTGTACCTCGTCGACTATCACGAACCTGACGTTTTTCAGGTTCTCAACCATATTCTTGCTTAGGAACAGCGACTGCATAGTCTCGGGGGTTATTATCAAGCAGTGCGGTGGAAATCTGACCTGGTTCGCCCTTTCATAAGCGCTCGTGTCGCCATGCCTTATGTCTATCTCTATGCTTAGTTTGTTTCCTATCTCTATTACATTCTTGAATATGTCACGATTTAGAGACCTAAGCGGAGTGATGTAGAGCATCTGTATCCCCCTCGAAGACGGATCTATCTTATCTATGAAGGGCAGGAAAGCGGAGAGAGTCTTGCCGTATCCGGTGGGGGCACTGATTATAACACTTCTCCCCTCAGATATCTTCTTTATTGCTTCTCTCTGTATCTCAGTGGGCTCACTGAATCCAAGCTCTTTCAATGTTTTTTGAAGCTTATCACTCAGAAACTCGAATGGCATAAACCTAACCTATGATTTTATACTAATATATATCTTGAAGATTATATGTTTTTATGGAGAAGATAGATTTGATTTTCAACCAAGCCAGGAGGAGATTTGTGCCGTCATTCTTTGAAAGCAGGAGGATGGAGAGCATAGAGAAAAAGGTACTGGCGAAGCTCAAGGAGAACCTAGAAAAGAAAAATATAGAGGCAGAGTTAAAGACTGCGGGGTCGTTTGCAAAAGGTACTTGGATAAGGGGAGAAAGTGACATAGATATCTTTGTGATCTTTAAGTCAGAGGCTGAGACAAGTCTGCTGGGCCAGATAGTTCCAAAGAATTTCCGAGTTGAGAGGGGCACAAGAAGGTATTACGTTGGGAGGATAGATGGCGTGAACGTAGAGGTTGTCCCACTGGTAAAGTTTGATAGGTTAGACGAAGTTAAGAACTCCATAGATTTTTCCGTCCTTCATATAGACTACATTAACAACCATGCTTCCCCGGCTCAGAAGAAAGATATTGTCATATTGAAGAGGTTCTGCAAGGCGAATGACTGCTATGGCTCTGAGACTTACAAGCATGGCTTTTCTGGATATGTTCTCGAACTACTTATACTGAAGTATGGGAGTATAAGCGGGCTATTCAACTCTGTTTTAAACTGGAAGGACAATGAGTTCATAGACCTTGAAGGGTACTACAAGAACAGAAGCGAAGCAGTAGAATCCGTAGGCGCAAAAGATAATCATTTGATAATCGTCGATCCTACAAACAAGAGAAGGAATGTCTGCGGTTCTTTGAGCCTAGAGAACCTCTCGAAGTTTGTGCTGGCGGTTAAGCTTTTCATGTTTAAGCCAAGTATGAGGTTCTTCGAACTCAAGAATCTGGAGGCAGAGATGAGGAAGACCTCAAAGTCTAGAGGTACAAGGATATTCGAAGCAAAGTCAAGTATAAAGGGAATAAGGGATGTGTACCTTGCGAAAGTATCAAGTAAGCTGAAGAGCGTTGTAGAGGATCTGTCCAGGAACGGTATAGAAGTTTATTCATATAATCTCATAGAGAAAGAGAAGGAAATCAAGGTGATGTTAGAGGTAGGCAATGTCCCATCAATAAAATTTAGGAAAGTTTACGGACCAAGTGTGTGGCTTAACTTCGATGATCTATCGAAGTTCCTGAAAGAGCATAGGAAGGTGTACATATCAGATGACAGGATAATCTATGATTCGGTCTACCAGTTCAAGGATGCAAACAAATTTATACATAGCAAGTTAAAGAGCATATTGAAACCAGTGTAATGCCCGAGTAGCTCAACGGCAGAGCAATTGGCTGTTAACCAATGTGTTGCAGGTTCGAATCCTGTCTCGGGCGGTTTCATTATCTGTGATTCTATAAATTGTGAGCGGGAAAATTCATGCACCTTAGAAGCAGGCTTAAGCTCCCT
>JBMFTM010000013.1:0-14417 GCA_049967035.1 Candidatus Acidifodinimicrobium sp. | reverse complement strand
TCGGCGGATTAGTTAAAACTTTAAATACCTCGGGGCGTTTAACATTAAATGATCATAGCGATTCCTACAGATGATGGAAACACTGTATCTGAACATTTTGGGCATTCAAAATACTTTCTGTTGGTAGACACTGAGAAGAAAGAGAATAATAAATTAAATGAGAATCCACACGAAAAAGAAGAGAATGAAGCTGCAGGCCACGGGAAGCTTCTAAAGATGCTTGTAGAAAACAAAGTCAATGAAGTAATCTGCTCAAACCTTAATCCAAGGATGGAAAAGAACTTGAGTTCTTTGAAGATCGGAATTAAGAAGGTAGAGAGCGGCTCCAATATTGAAAACTTAATAAACTGATTATAATTCGCTATGGAAAGCTTTATATACTAGTTGGTTTCTACTTAATAGTAGATAAAGTTCAATAGGAGGTAATATAATATGGTAACTGTAAAAGGTAATAATGCAGGGACAGCGCCAAATGCACAAAGCCAAAGGCTAGGTTTAGAAGGCATACTCGGGAAATATCACTATCACAGCAATTTAGATCAGCTTATCCAGCAGTACACTAAGAAGATGAAAGCCGGAGATTCTTCAAGATATGAGTTAATTTCGCCGATATACGGCTCTGCGATTCAATTGAGCAGAGATGAAGGCGGAAAAGCATTAGAGAATCAGATGAATACGCTCTTTAAGGCTTACCAAATAGCGTGGAAGAACAACGAGCTTACAAACGAGATGGAAAACAATATGATAAGCTCTATTGATGGCCTACTTGGAAAGTTCAGAGCGGACATTAAAACAAATATAAAGGGAAGTGATCTATACAATCTTCTACCATTGATATTTTTCAATAAAGACTTGCGTAATCAATTAGGTGGTCTTTACAATAATCTAACCTCAGATCCTGCCCTGAAGGATACTAATAAAAAAGTAACTTTATATGATAATCTTAGCGATAAGCAAAAAGACCCTAAACAAAGATTAACTGACTACTTTAGTTCGCTTTCAAACGATGCTTATAGCGCGTACATGAAAAAAGGACATTCAAAAGAAGACGCAGACAAACTAATAGGTGGAGCGAAGAAGGCTTATGAATCAATAGTCAACGGCGTAGACAATAACACTTTGAACATGCTAATAGCGGAGTCCACAAAAGAATTAGAAGATAGTATCCAAATGGAGCTGGGGAAGATAAAGCCCGACTTACTTGAGAAAGCTGCAACAAACCTGCAGCCAAGCGAATATTCAAATATAACGGCGATTTACCAGGGTATGAACCAGAGACAGGGTTAAAACTTTAAATACCTCGGGGCGATTAACATTAAAGATGAATGGTTTAGACGTAGAAAAATTAAGAGAGGATTTCCCAATACTGAAGAAAAAAATAAACGGAAAGGAATTGATATACTTTGATAACGCCGCCACAACACAGAAGCCTACCCAAGTCATAGATGGGATAAAATATTTCTACGAAAATTTGAATGCGAATCCATTACGTAGTATACACACCCTGGCAGAGAAAGCAACTAAAGCCTACATTGACGCAAAGGAAAAGATCGCAAAATTCATAAACGCAGATTCGCCTGATGAGATCATATTCACAAAAAACACGACCGAATCTATAAATTTAGTGTCATTCTCATTAAGATTTAAGCCTGGAGATAGAGTGGCCACGACTATGATGGAGCACCACTCAAATATACTGCCTTGGTTGAGGCTGAAGCCCTATGGGGTAAATATAGATTTAGTGGACACTGATGAAAATTTAGAGCTTGATTATTCCTACTACGAAAATTTGCCCGATGACATAAGGCTTGTTACACTTACGCATGAATCAAATGTAAGCGGAACAATAAACGACGTTGAGAAGGTAGTTAAACTGGCTCATGAAAAGGGCGCACTTGTCCTCATAGACGGAGCACAGTCTGTGCCACATATGAAAGTGGATGTAAAAAGCATAGGTTGCGATTTTCTCGCGTTCTCAGGCCACAAAATGCTTGGCCCAATGGGCATAGGTGTGCTTTACATAAAGGGCGGAATAGCTGAGAAGATGAATCCATTTTTGACCGGAGGGGAGATGATAAAAAGTGTAAGATTAGATAATGTAATCTATGCCGATCCACCGGCTTTATTCGAAGCTGGGACACAGAATGTGGAAGGTGCCTATGGGTTGGGTTTAGCTGTGGATTACCTAAGCAAGATCGGGATGGACAATATAGAAGCACATGAAAGAGAACTAACAGAATACGCTTTGAAAAATATGAGTTCACTCGACAATGTGGAGATATACAGCGGAAAGAGTAAGAATTTCGGGGCTATTATATCTTTTGAAGTCAAGGGGCTACACCCCCACGACGTCGCCTATCTTCTTGATAGAGAAGGCATAGCCGTAAGGTCTGGATTTCACTGCGCACAGCCATTCATAGAACAGAAACTAAAACAGCATGGAACGGCAAGAGCAAGCTTTTACCTTTATAACACTCACGAGGAGATAGATAGATTCATAGAAGCTTTAAAGACGATGAATAAAAAAAGGAGCTGAGATAACAGGATTAAGATGGACGAGATGAGATTCTACGAACTAAGTGAAATCTACAAGAATCCGCCTCACTTCAAGAAGATAGAGAACGCCACTTACTCTTATGAGGGCTTTTCGCCTTCATGTGGCGATAACTTTACAGTTTATCTAAAGGTAAACGGCAAAAAGATAGAAGATGCAAGCTTTTTTGGTTATGGGTGTGTGGTCTCAACTATATCGCTGTCTAAATTGTGTGATTATATAATAGGCAAAGATATAGATATACTCAATGAAATAGATTTAGCTAAGATAGAAGATTTAGTAGGTATAGACCAGATAAATCCCGGCAGAATAAAGTGCGCTACTTTAGGTATAGACTCTTTCAAAAAGGCGGTGACAAATAAAAAAGAGCAAAAAAGTTGAAATGCGTACGACAAAATTACTTATATATATTTTAAGACTATATATTTAGGTAAATATGAAAGGACAGGGATTAGGCATATCAGCAGTAATTTTAATAGCGCTTGGTTTAATAGTGCTCGTTCTAGTGATAGTCTTTGTCATTTTGCCAATAACAAGATTCAGCCCGCCACCAGCAAGCAACTATAATCTTACGGAATTCCAACACACCTGTCAAGTTGACTGCGGGATAGCCACACAGGACAGCCCCAGTGCTACCCAATTCTGCCAAGCAACCGCCTACATAAACGGACAGATACTTCATTGTTACAGCCAATTTTTGCCAAATCAATACGTATACGATAATGGGCAATGTGTATATATAGCAAAAAATGGTACACAGATGACTGCTGATTCTTCTACTTGCGTTTAAAGTATTAATTAATTATGGACGGCGAATCAGATTTAAGAAATGAAATAAGAAGGGACTATAGAACGGGAAGATTCACTATAATTGCCCCTGATAGAGGTAAAAGACCCGAAGATTTCTTTCAGCCCAAAAAAGAACCGAGGATTGGGACAAAGTGTCCGTTTGATCCTGGAAATGAAGAGATGACCGTAGAGATAATGAGCGTAGGCAATCCCTGGAAAGTCAGGGTTATCGAGAACAAGTACCCAGAATTTTCCCCAGAGATACCATTTGAAGAGGTAGACGGAAAATTGGAGTATATCTCTGGGTATGGCTACAATGAAGTTGTCATAGACACTCCAATTCACAACATGGCTTTTGACAAGCTGAAATTTGAGGAAATGAGGCTGTGGTTTGACACATTAATAGAGCGAGAAGCAGATCTTTACACTAAAAACTATATAAAGTATGTACAGATATTCAAAAACTCTGGGCCGGAATCTGGAGAGAGCCTGGTTCATCCACATACACAGATCATGGCTTGGCCGGCAGTCATAGGAACGATAAAGGATGAGATAGACCATATAAAAGGATACAAAGATAGATACAACAAGTGCTTATATGAGGACCTAAAAGAACTCGAAGCGGATAGAATCCTCATAGAAACTGAAAAAACTATCGCAGTAGCGCCATACGCTTCAAGATTCGCCGGTGAGTCGATGATAGTCCCAAAAAGACATGTGAATTATCTCCAAGACCTGACAGCAGAAGAAAAAGATGACTTTATAAATGTACTAATCTTGATACTCAAAACAAATAAGAAATTATTCGGAGATTTTTCTTACAACTTCTCATTTCATGATATAAAAAATGAACCGGATTTCCATCTCCATCTGGAGATATACCCTAGACTTAGCATACCAGCAGGAGTAGAGTTCGGACAGAATGTTTTTGTGAATCAACTTCCACCGGAGATTTACAGTGAAAGCTTCATCCAAAAGCTTAAAGAGTCTATTTGATTAGCTTCTTTTCCTCTAAGAATTTAGTTGCTTCGATAGCTGACATTGCCCCCCACCCAGCAGCAACGACCGCTTGCTTGTATTTTCTGTCTTGCACATCGCCCGCTGCAAAAACACCATCCTTGCTGGTTTTAACATTGTCGTGGGTGACAATATAACCTAGATCATCTATCTGGAGCTGCCCTTTGAATATATCTGTGTTTGGGCTGTGACCTATCGCAATGAAAACACCTTGAGTTGGGAAAACTCTCTCTTCGCCAGTTTTAACATTCTTTAGTTTAACGCCTTCTACATGGTCTTTACCAAGTACATCCTCCACAACTGTATCCCAGATTATTTTTATCTTTGGATTAGAGAAAACCCTATCCTGCATTATGCTACTAGCCCTGAACTTATCTCTTCTATGTATTATTGTTACATCACTAGCAAACTTGGAAAGATAACTAGCATCCTCCATAGCGCTATCGCCACCGCCTACAACAACCACTGACTTATTCTTAAAGAAAAAAGCATCGCAAACGGCACATCCTGAAACGCCCTTGCCTATCAACCTCTTTTCATTCTCTAACCCCAACCACTTTGCACCTGCCCCAGAGGCTATTATCAAGCTATATGTTTCATATACTGTATCCTCAATATATACTTTGTAAGGGTAAACATTAAGATCCACAGATGTAACATCTCTATCGATTATCTTGCTTGGTGGCAAAAACTTCCTTGAATGTTGGCTCATCTTTTCCATAAGATCCGGCCCTAATATTGAATCAAAGCCAGGGTAGTTCTCTACGAGCGAAGTCAACATAAGCTGTCCGCCAGCTTGAAGACCTCTTATTAACATGGGATCCAAATCATTTCTAGCAGCGTAAATCGCAGCTGCATATCCAGCCGGACCTGAACCGATTATTATAACATTCTCAACCATCCTACCTCCTTGAACCTTAACTATAGAATGTATATAAATTTATATTTTATAAAAGTGAGCTGGAAAACGCTTGCCCTAAAGAGATAAGATAAGGGCAAAAGAAAAAAAGAAAACATAAATAGTACAAGAGATAAAACAATAGTATATGCTGACAGTATACAAATTTGGACTACATAGTACGGGAAAGCTCAGGCTTCCAATGGTGGTTGAACGCCAATGAATTCATTTATGGGAGGACGTTAGTTTATTCATATAGGTATGGATTACTTTTTAGTTGAAGTTTCGTATGAGGCTGGCAATAAAGTTGGCGGGATATGGACTGTAATAACCTCGAAATCATCAACAATAAAGAACTTATTCGGAGATGATTATCTTGCAATAGGCTTCTACAATCCGGCTCAAGCAGCGATAGAGATAGTCGAGTCTGATCCACCTGATTTTATTCTAGAGGCGATAAATGATGTCGGAATTGATAAATCTATCTTTCACTTTGGTCATTGGATACAGGCCAATAACCTAAACCTTCTTTTGATAGATTCAAAAGCCTTTGAAAACAGCAAAATCAATGATATAAAGACTGAATTCTGGGAAAAGTTTAAGATAGACTCACTCAATTCGCCTGGCGACTACAATGAGCCATTAGCTTGGTCTTATCTAGTGGGGAAATTTATAGCTTCTTTATCAAAACACACTAAGAAAAAAGTACTATGCCAAGCGCATGAATGGTTATCTGCCGGGGCTGTGCTTTATCTGAAAGCGTACAAAGTTGCTGTACCTACTGTTTTCACTATACATGCTACAGTACTTGGGCGGGCGATATCCTATTCTGGTGGGGATACATTTAATTTTATATCCTCAAATTCGCAGGTGCCTGCTGATATGCCGTATAAATACGGTGTTGCAGCGAAACACTTCACTGAAAAAGCAGGTGCTATCAATGCAGACATTTTCACGGCTGTAAGTGAGACTGTAGCTAAAGAAGCGGAAGTTATTTTGGAGAAGAAACCTGATGTGATAACAATAAACGGGATAGATATACGTAATCTTCCGACGATAGACGAAATAAACAAGATAAAAGCAGGCGCGCTTGAGAAACTAAACACCTTTTTGAATGCTTATTTTCTCCCGTATTATGACGTAGATTTCACAAATACACCTATATTCTTCACTAGCGGGAGATATGAATTCTACGATAAGGGGTTTGATTTATTTATAGACGCACTCGGAATGCTTGACAAACTTCTACCAGACGGAAAAAATGTTCTCGCAATAATAACTGTCCCAGCGGGTACAATTGGACCTAAGAATGAAGTAGTAGCTAACTATCTTACTTATCTCAGTATACAATCTCAGATAAGAAGGGATATCAAAAGCTTCGATGAAGTTGCTATGTCTTTGCCAACTAATAAAATTTCGAATATAGATAAGATATATTCAAAGATACTCATGGACGCTAAGATGATGATAAAAGAACTGCGCCGACCAAGACCCACCAATCCGCCACTATGCCCATTTGTGCTGTCTTACCCGGAGAATAATGATGCGATAATAAACGAACTAAATAAAGTTGGCCTTCAAAATTCACAATCAAACAAAGTCAAAGTGATATTCTATCCAAAATATCTAGTAGTGGGCGATGAACTCCTCAACCTTACTTACAATGAACTGTTATCGACGGTTACATCCGGATTTTTCCTTTCAAAGTATGAGCCATTTGGTTACACGCCTCTTGAATGCGCGTCATACTTATCAATAAGTTTCACGACCAGCAACTCTGGATTCGGGAAGTACATACAGAAGCTTAAACTAACCGACAGAGGCATATTCACTGAGGATATAGAAGGCACTGGAAAAGACGAAGCCGTGAAGAAGATCGCCTTGGATATGCTCCAACTGACAAACTTAGATCAGGATGATCTCTTCAATATGAAGACTCTGGCCAGAAAGACGGCTGAGATATTTGATTGGGAGAACCTAATATCTAATTACCTGAAGGCGTATGAACTGGCTTCGAATAAGATATAATCTCTCTCTTTAGCTTAGAAAGTATATTCATATAGTTTATGTACGCGAGATAAGGAGAATCGTAAAAATTGAAATACTTATGTATATCGCCGTCAGCGAACCACTTGGTGCACATATAGTAAAAATTATCCGAGGTCTGTAGGTATCTCCACATTTTCAATAAATCCTCAGATCCACCATTCTTAACCTGCCCCTCAAGTTCCTTCAGTCTATTAAACGCGCTATCCTGCATCTTGTTGCCTAACCAAGCCGATAAATCCCTGTCTATGTCGGCCCAGGAGATTATATCTTGAGAATCAAATACCCCAACCCTCTTCAAATTTGAAGTCTCGGATACAGTGTTGAAGCCGACCTTCCTTTTAAGCAGTTCATACGGCAGATACCTTAAAAATTCGAATATTCCAGTCTCTTTCCATTGATGCTCGCCAAAGGTTTCATAGTCTATGAAGATGTTTACAGTCTCCCCATCATTTTTGCTTATCCAATCGGCATACTTATCCGCAGTGAGCGGATAATCGACCCAATCCTTGCTAGAGAACCTAAATCCTACATCATCGCTTAACCTATAATTTCTAAGAAGTACGCCGATATCCCCACTAGGCGGTTTATACACATAGTTTGGTGATCTCCATCCAAGTATCTTGTCCCATCCTTCTGCTATTATTCCTTTATAGCCTAAATGCTCCACCGACTCTGCTATCCCGTTTGAGTACATAGCTTCAGTGTTTCTGAATACAGTAGGGGAATAATTGAAATACTTTTTCATAAGCTGCTTATGTAGTGCTATCTGCTCTACAAATTCGTCCTTGCTTATAAGATACGCCAAAGAATGGTAATATGTTTCGTCCAAAAGATCCATATTCCCTGTATCAAACAGTTCCTGGAACTTCTGTATAACTTCTGGCCTGAAGGCTTCCGCCTGTTCAAAGAAAGTCCCAGTAAAAGAAAAAGATACCTTTAATTCTGGGTGCTCTTTAACAAGGGAGATCAACAAGTCTGTAGCGGGTATGTAGCATTTATCTGATACACGGTTGAATATAGATCTATTTCTTTCTATGTCAATAAAATTATTATCATTATCGAAGTACAACTCTCTTTTTAGCCTCATAGGCTGATGCACTTCAAAGTAAAAAGTTACATTCGGCATATGATACTATTGATACCTCAAACTTTTTATAGGTGACTGTTCAGCATGAGGGGCAGTATGGAAATAGATAAAAACCAGCAAAACGTAAGATTTGTATGCCAGATAGCATTAAAAACTTGGGGAGAGGGGATAGCTTAGAGATAGACTTTAAGGGTACTTTGATCCATGGGGATCTGATAGACAGGAAAGACGGGAGATTAATATTAAAACTGAAATCAGGATATGATATAGCTTTAAAAGAGAATGAAGTTTCTCATATAAAACTGATTAAGAAATCTGAAAAAACAGAAGAGACGAGGCCTGCTAATCTAAAAACTGAAGATCTAAATAGCGCAGATGTTGGTATAATAACAACCGGGGGGACTATCGGGTCAAAAGTGGATTATAAGACTGGCGGTGTTTCCCCGACATTCACAGCAGAGGATGTAGTCAACTTATCACCTGATATCAAGAACTATGGAAAGATGTACATAACAAATCTGATGAATGTCTTCTCTGAGAACATGACACCTAAGAACTGGATAGACATAGCAAAAGAGGCTGCAGTCCATATAAAAAGGGGGGTAAAAGGAGTTGTAGTAACAATGGGCACAGATACTATGCACTATGCAGCTTCAGCTCTGTCCTTCATGCTCAATCCGCTGTCTGCTCCTATAGTCATCACCGGGGCTCAAAGAAGCGGGGATAGGGGGTCTACAGATGGCAGCACAAATCTGTTAGCTTCTGTCATAACCGCTAAAAAATGGAACGGGGGCGAGGCTGTGATATGCATGCATGCGAACATGAACGATGAGTACAACTTCATACTTAGAGGGAATAAAGCTAGAAAAATGCACACTGAGAGGAGGGATGCATTTAGACCAATAAACATAAAACCTCTTGGAAAGGTATACATAGATGGAAGGATAGAGAACATAAATGAGTATAGAGAAAAATCAGAAGAGACTAAAATCGACACAAGGATAGACGAAAAAGTAGCTCTTTTGATGAGTTACCCTTCATTTGATGGGAAGATTATTGATTACTATGTTGATGAGGGGATTCATGGGTTGGTAATAGCAGCGACTGGCTTTGGGAATCTTCCGACTGCAAATGAAAATTTAATAAAAGCACTTAAACATGCGAATGAAAAAGGAGTGCCAATAGTTATAACATCTCAAACAGTCTATGGACGCACGAATAAATTCGTATATAAAACATCTAGAGAGATGTCTAGTTTCCAGAACATAATATACGTAGATGATATGACGACTGAAACAGCCTTCACAAAACTTATGTTTGTGCTAGGGCACAGGAAGAAATTAGAGGATATAACCGAGATGATGAGGACATCGCTAGCAGGAGAAATGTCCGAGAGAAGCGAAATAGATGAATTCCTAATATGAAATTGAAATGCGGTTTCGAATGGCATATACAACTTGATACAAATAAGCTTTTCTGCAGCTGCCCAAGCCTGCTTATAGACAAAGATAAAGAGATAGAGATAAAGAGGCGTTTCAAGGCTAGCTTAGGAGAGAGTGGAAAAGCGGACATCACTGCAAGTTTTGAGGAAGGGAAAGCAAGGGATGTGATATACGAAGCACCTGTAGAAGCATCGTGTCTAGTAGAAGCTGATGAAGAACCGCCACATGAAATAAACAAAGAAGCTCTTAAAATAGCGCTGGAGATGTCAAATGCCCTTAATTGCAAGATATTTGATGAGATAATATTCATGCGCAAAGTTATAATAGACGGTTCCAATACCTCCGGATTCCAGAGGACTGCGCTTATAGCAATTGACGGAAGTTTCAAGGTTAAAGATAAAAATATAGGTATAGCAACTATAAACTTAGAAGAGGATTCTGCTAGGAGGGTGGGCAATAACTTAGATATAGCAAAGTTCAAACTAGACAGGTTGGGAATTCCTCTAGTTGAGATAGCCACAGAATTGATAGAGACGGATGAGGAAGAACTGAAGGAGATAGCAGAAGAATTCGGGAGATTCACCAGGCTTTTCAAGGTAAAAAGAGGGATAGGGACCATAAGGCAAGACGTTAATTTATCTATAGAAGGGGGCAGCAGAGTTGAACTTAAGGGGTTCCAAGATATAAGGCATATGGATAAGGTTATAATGAATGAAGCCGAAAGGCAGAAGTCGCTGCTGAAGTTGATAAATGATATGGGCTACCTTTCACAGAACTTAAACAGCATAAATAATAAAGACCTGAATCAGACACTGAGCGGCACAAAATCAGAACTGATAATAAGAGGTATAAAATCCAATAAGCTAGTGTTAGGTATAGGTTTCAAAAATTTCAAGGGAATCTTTGGATACAAGCTATGTGAAGGCAAGAGATTTGGCAGCGAGGTAAGTGATTACCTCAAAGCGCTGTTTGGGGCGGGCATAATTCATTCCGATGAGCTACCAGCATATGGCATAAGCTTAGACGACGTCGGAAAGGTAAAGGAAGAACTGAATTTAGGTGAAAATGACGCATTTTTGATAACGATAATAAAAAAAGAAGAGAAAGAAAGAGCCATAGATTCTATTCTTAACAGAATCAGAGCTCTATTGGCATCTATTCCAACAGAAGTTAGGGCGGTGAATGAAGACAACACATCTAGTTTTCTAAGACCGATTGGGGGAAAAGATAGGATGTATATTGAAACAGATCTTCCAATTGTAGAGGTTGAGAAAGACCTTCTCAAGGAAGCTGAAAAATTCAAAGGATTTAGCGCTGAGTCATTGAAATCAAAGTATG
The DNA here is from genome assembly GCA_049967035.1 of Candidatus Acidifodinimicrobium sp. Classification (GTDB taxonomy): domain Archaea; phylum Nanobdellota; class Nanobdellia; order Parvarchaeales; family Parvarchaeaceae; genus Acidifodinimicrobium. Next base: position 3,243 of record JBMFTM010000013.1, on the reverse strand, counting down.
GGCTTAATGATGACACTTTGAATTTACTGATAAAGGCTAAAAAATTAGATTTAGCGCTGAAACTAAATCTGGAGCTCAAATTAGATTTCAACGCAATTAAGAAGGTGTTAGTGGAGGATTTAGCATATATTCGCCATAAGCTGTCTTTAGATCTAGATGAAAATGCCGCCATAGACATACTCAAGCGGATAGCAGACGGCACAATCACAAAGGAAGCTTCTGTACCAATATTAGAAAGAATGGCGCTCAATGAATTCAAAAGCGTGGATGAAGCCATAAAAAAATTAAACCTAAGAAAACTTGATAAAGATGAACTTAAGAAGGAGATCCTGCCCATAATAAAGAGCGGAAAATTAAACGAGAACGAAATAATTATAGGTTTAAAACAAAGAGTTGGCCCTAGATTCGATTATAACGAAGCTATAAGTGTAATACAGACCTTGAATGGAAAAAAAGGAAATAACTAAGTTGCTTAGCTCATTGAAAACACTCCAATCTGCAAATTTTAGGCTAGAACAGTATCAAACTGATCCAAAAGCTGCAACTGAATTTCTGAATTTCATAGAGAACCTATATGATGTGTCAGAGGTATACGCAGCAGACCTTGGCTGCGGTAATGGCATCCTTGGTATAGGACTGCTGCTGCTTAATGCGAAAAAAGTAGATTTTTATGATATAGACGAGACGGCCATCGAAACTTGTGCTTCAAATTTAAAAAATTTAGGCCTTAGCAACGGGTATGTTTTCAAAAAAGATATATTTGACATGGATAATATCAACTATGATTTAATTGTTTCAAATCCTCCATTCGGAATCCAGAGCAATTTTGACATGGATAGCTTTATGCAAAAGGTATCTAAAATATCGAAAAATTCATTCATAATTGTTAAAGACAACAAATCTATGTATGAAATAGCAAGAAGATGCGGTTTTAATGTTGGTAAGACAATCGAAATAAAAATCGGCAATACTGCAAAATTTCACAGCAAAATATCAACAGAAATCAGAGTACGGATAGTTTATAAATTAGAAGATAATAGTTAATTGTATGGCTAGTAACTTAAATAGTAAAGGCCAAACGAATGCAGCTATATTCACACTTATCATTATTGTGTTGGTCAGCATAGTTCTAATTGTCCTGCTTTATATGACAAACCCGGGTATATTTGGAAATCTAGCCTATCTGATGAATCTAACAAAAGCAGCCCCTACAGTATCTCCATCACAAGTTGGATTCACAGCTTATAATTGCATAAATACACCATGTGTTCCGTTCGGGCAATCATACAGTTTAGACATGTGGACGCTTGATTATGGCGGCAGCACTCAAACAGACGCCCTAAACTCTCCAATAAATTTTACAGTGTATAACGGCACTTACACATTGGCTGCACAAGCAGTTTATGTTGGCGGCCCATATAAGTTCCTATGCCCACACGACCCAAACAGTGGTGTTTACTACAATTATTCCGTGCCGTCTGGAAACTCATATAAGATTTACTTTTACCCATGCACCTTAGAAACAACCACATTCACGGAGACCGGTCTGCCAAGCGGCCAAGAATGGAACATGACTTATGATGGGATATTCAAATCGACTACATCTAACAGCATAGAATTCCAAGTGCCAATATTTAAGTATGCCTTCTCAATAAATAAATCTAATGGGTATGAGCCTAATCCGGTAGAAGGCGCACTTCAATCTGGCCAAACACAAACTATTGCATTCACACCTACAATAACATATCTTACCACTACTTTCTATTCCGGGCTAGCGCAATATGCTTTTTATTATCCTAGCAATTGGACGCTAGTCTATGATGGTATAACTGGGACGAACTATAGTATCGCGGACCCTATACATATCTTGACATCAAATGATCAGTCTCAATCTTACCCTGTAACTGCCTACATAAATGGTTATGTATGCTATGCCAAAGCTTCTTTAGTTACTGTCGGTTCAACATATACATTCTCAAATTGGAACTGCAGAACCCTATTTTCTGAATCCGGACTACCTATAAATAAAAATTGGAACCTTACATATGATGGAGTGTTTAACGACAGCACAAAATCTATAATACCAATAAACACATCAGCAGGTTACTATAAATTTAGTTACTTCATACCACAGAAGATACCAACTAACAACCAACAACAACAGAGTGTAAATGCACCACAAAATATAGAATACTATATTCCAATAACTATAACAAATTCACAAAGCTCCGCAACACCTGCCCCATTCCAACAAGAGATAATTGTAAATTCAGCTAACTACCAGAACTATGAAGCATCAAATCTTCAAAATATTGAATTCTTCTATGCAAATGGACAAGTCATACCTTCTTGGCTGGAAAGCGGCGCAAGCAGCAGCTCTACACAGACGATTTACTGGCTAAAATTAGCGAATTCTATACCTGCTGGCGATTCTTTAATAGTTTATATGGGCTTTGCTTCTACAGCCACAAATCTATTCAACGGAAACACAGTAGGGGAGGCACCGGCATTATCCCCTATATATGGCGAGTATGATGATGGCGCGAACGTATTTAATTATTACCAGAAATTCGGCAGTTTAAGTTCTCTTCCAAATGGATGGTCAATGCTACCTGGGGTAAGCGTAAGTTATTATCCTAACTATATAACTTTGATGTCTTCTATTGTAAGCGGGTGGACAGGAATTTATACTACCCCTACCCAAGCAATGATATCTTTTCCAAGTATAATAGAATGGTATGGAAACGAATATGATGATTCAGTAGGGTGGATATGTAATTATTACAATTCATGCTATGAAGCCTCCGCTGGGACTACAGTAGGCTTGACAACGAATACGCTTGGTCAAGACCCCGCATATGCGCTGGATGAGGGTTTCTCAGGATCAGATCCATACCTAACATATATTGGAAATGACAATAGCCAATTCTATGAAAGCACCAACTACCAAGATACAAATACGTATAAGATATATGGGCTCTACATAAGTAATCCTTACTCAGCTTCATTTTACACAAACTATTCTTTGGAATACTCCGCTTCAAATCTGGCATCTACTCCTTCGAATTACTTCTTGGTGGGTGTAAGCTCGAATAGAGTATACCACTGCTTTAATTATAACGGAAAAAGATACTGTGACTGGATGGGACCAAGCTCAAGTATGGATATATCTTGGGTCAGGGCGCGTTCCTACCCGCCAAATGGGGTTATGCCATCAGTAAGCTTTGGAGGAGTACAAACGCC
>JBMFTM010000012.1:0-15032 GCA_049967035.1 Candidatus Acidifodinimicrobium sp. | reverse complement strand
AGCCGGAGTGTTGAAGCGAGAAGCCCCATACAGAAGCTTGGGGTAGTTCACTTGAGGGTCTATGGATTTGTACATTGCATTCGAAGCGGTATGGGGTATATTCGAAACATTGAATGTTGCGTTAGTTACTCTGTTTTCTATTGTATTGGTATACATAATACTGAAAAAGAAGGAGAGCAAAGTTCTCTTTTTTGCGTGGGCTTTGGACCTTAAAAAGTCCAAAAGTGATATGGACATATTGCTTATTGCCATTGCCTTATTCATTGTTGTCTTTTCAATCTTTTTCTTCGGAGAGCTGCTGAATGAACTTCCACTGGTGATTTTATCGCAGATTCTTGGTTTAATATCGTATATATTAATATCTTATGTCATCCTCAGATGGGCAAAGGTATTTTTGAGGTTCATGAAAAAGGTGAAATATGCTACTGGAAATTGAGGGCGTAATTGCGCTTATAGTGGGGGCTTTCGTGTTTTTGTCAATGATAAAGTTCATAAAAAGCTTTTACAAAGATACAAATCTAGCAATCTCAAGAATAAAGCTTTCATCTGCTACGCCAAAAGCGTTCATCCTGTTCTTGCTATCTAACCTGGTGCTTTTGATCCTCTACTCTTTATCCGCAGGTCAAGATAACATAAAATACGGATTACTCGGGGTTATACTCTACACAGCAATATTTGGATACTTCTTTTTTATGCTGTATCGCATAGTGAGCGGCAGAAAGCTCAATTTGGCTTAGATGCTAAAATGAAAGGTATACTGTAGCCGCAGTATTTGCATTTGCTATCTTCTGTCAGGTTTACTTCGACTGTGGAAAAAGCATTGCGCCTTACAACAACTTTTCCACAGTTAGGACAAAAAGTATTCTGTCTTTCGTCTCCAAATACATTGCCAAGGTATACATACTTCATACCTAGACTTTTAGCTAGATTGTAGTGCTTCTCTAGAGTCGACAGACTTGTCTCTGGAAGATCTAAAAGCTTATAATCCGGATGAAACCTCAAAAAACTTATAGGCAAGTCCTTCCCAGCTATATCTTTTAGCCTCAAGATCATAGATTTGGCATCATCTAGATTATCGCCTATCTTAGGGACCACAAGGTCAGTGATCTCCACGTGAATATTTTTATTAAGCATGCCTTTTATTGTCTCAAATATAGGCTCGGCGCTTGTTACAGATACATATCTCCTGTAAAATTCATTATTACCGTTGCCTTTGAAGTCGACTGTAGCAAAATCCAAGAAATCACCAAGAACTTCGACAGCCTCCGGCGTTTCATACCCGTTAGTGACAAAGATATTTATGAGCCCTTTCTTTCTCGCAAGCAACCCTATATCCCTTGCATACTCCAAGAATATCGTCGGCTCATTGTATGTGTAGGCTATTCCCTTGCACCCATACTTAAGTGCTAGTTCAACTACCTCTTCTGGCGTCATGTCTGTACCTGACACCTTCCTCCTTTGACTTAAATCCCAATTTTGACAGTACTGACATGCAAAATTGCAGCCAGTTGTGGAAATAGACAATATATCGCTGTTTGGAAAGGCATGTAAAACCGGCTTCTTCTCTATCGGATCTATACCCAAGGATTCAACCTTCCCATATGCAAGGAGTTTTATCCTTCCGTTCTCATTTTTCCTTATGCCGCAGAAACCTACTTGGCCATCCTTTAGAATACAACGTCTAGCACATACATCACACCTTAAGCTGCCATTTGGCATCTTATGGTATAGTTCAACGCTCCGGTTCCCCATATATCCAAAATGAATAGAACTCACTTATATAGTCTATTTCTTCAAAGAAACCATAGACGCATAGCCGACTACAAATTTACCGCTTGTGCCACCGGAACTGGAATCATCATGTCTTATCAACTCGATTTTCCCAGATAGAAACTTCGTCAGAAGCATCAGTATGGCAATACCACCATATCCACATGCCGTTATATTCTCTTTTTCTATTACATTATAGAATCCATCAATATCCAAGGAGGATATCCTTTCTATCAGATCCATATCCTTCTTATAGGTGATATTTGACGGCTCATAGTGGTTAAAATCCGAGCTGATTATTATGACTGTTCCGTCTATGTAGTTCTTCAAAACTTCGGCTATCATTGCCACAGTGGCCTTTGATTGATCTGCGAGAATTATAGGCACAATCGAAAAGTCATTCTTCACGAAATACTTGAGAAATGGGATCTGTACTTCCAAAGAGTGCTCCTTTGCATGCTGTTCATTTGAGATCTTAAAGTTATCGTATTCGCCTAGCTCATGGACTATTTCTTTGTCGACTTTAACAGGGCCGAAAGGGCTATCCCAAGAATCGTTATCATCTAGATAGACAGTCCCATACATGCAGTCATGGCATGGACCGATGAGTATGAACCTCTTTATCTCCCCTTTCAGCTGCTTGTATGCTGAGATAGCTGTTAACCCGGAATACTGATAGCCGGCATGTGGCACAATCAATCCGATTAAAGAACTATATTTCACCTCTTCCTTTATCTTATTTTGACCTGCGGATATAAAATTTAGGATTTTAGTTCTGCTTTCTGGATAGAAAGACCCAGAAAAAGCCATCTCTCTCATGTCAATATATTATATGTACTTGCTTAAATTCATTCAAATTACCCGGCAGATATTATTTCTTGCCTATAGAGAAGATCAACTTTTTGGCTTTGGAATAGAAAAATTGCTTCGTGCCTTTAACTCCGGCTAAGCCACGCTTGACTGCATTATCCGCCACCGCAGATGCAACCCTTGGGTATATGTCTTTTTCCATCATATTTGGGATGATGTAGTTCTTGCTTAAACCCTTAGCCTGCGCGAAACTTGCGAGTTCCTCTGCCGCAGCGATTGCTGTGAAATCGTCTATCTTTGACGCTCTGGAATCAAGCACCCCTCTGAATAATCCTGGAAATATGAGGCTGTTATTTACCTGATTTGGATAGTCCGATCTTCCAGTAGACACTATATAAGCACCTGCTTTGTAAGCCTCTTCCGGGCTTATCTCAGGTATCGGGTTTGCATTTGCAAAAACAATCGGTTTGTCGTTCATTCTCTTTATCAAATCTGGTTTTATTGCCCCGGGTGCGCTGAATCCAACCACAATATCAGCGCCATCAAATGCCCTTTCTAACGTGCTTATTTTTTCTATGTTTGATTTAAAAGCTATATCATATTTCCACTTGTTCTTTAGCTTTAATTCACCAATATCTTCCCTATCAGAAAACAATGGACCCCTACTGTCACTGACGATGACCCTTTTCATATTTACACCATAGCTACTTAACACCCTGAAAAGAGCAATATTTGCTGCACCAGCCCCTACTAAGACTATCCTTGCTTCCTTAAGGTCCTTTCCAACAAGCTTTGATGAGTTTATCAACCCCGCCAAAGCAGCCGCTGCAGTTCCTTGTTGATCATCATGCCACACCGGAACTTTTAGCTCATTTTGAAGGCGCTCCAAAACTTCAAAACAGAACGGTGCTTCAATGTCTTCAAGGTGTATACCCCCTGCTGTGGTTGAGATATTTTTGACTACGTTCACGAATTCATCGACGTTCCTCGCAGATATGGGTATCGGAACTGCATTTACCCCACCAAATTTCTTGTATATAAGCGATTTGCCCTCCATCACTGGAAGAGAGGCTAAAGGGCCAACATCCCCCAAGCCAAGAACCCTTGTCCCATTAGTGATTATAAAGATAGTATTCCATCTCCACGTCAAATCCCAGGATAAATCATCGCTTTTGCTTATAGCTGTGGACACGGCTGCTACACCTGGTGTATAGAAAATGGACAGATCATCAAGCGATCTCACATTGACAGTAGCATCTAACTTTATCTTACCGTGTGATTTCTTAGAGTAGTATATCGCTAGCTTTGAATAATCTTTTTTCTTCATAGGGGCAGATAATGTTTATAACAAATCAACAATATAAAACTTACTGTACGTATGGAATTAAATAGTGATCAAAAGAGGCAGATAGTCGAAATCGCTAAAGAAGCCATAAGTTTATATGTCAAGGAGAAAAGGAAACTAGATTTAGATTATGTATCAAAGAGGATACCAGAGCTTTTTTACATGAAAGAAGGGGTGTTTGTAACCATATATAAGTTAAAGGAACTGAGGGGCTGCATAGGTTTTACGTATCCTGTTGAAGCATTCGGGAACGCCTTAATTGATTCAGCAATTCTGTCTGCTTCTGAGGACCCAAGGTTCGATCCGCTTCAGCCAGAAGAATTAAAAGATTTGAAAGTAGAAGTGAGTGTCTTAGAAAAACCAGTGATAGTGAATAAGGATAATATAGAAAAAGAGATAAAAATTGGAGAGGACGGCCTAATAGTCTCATCGCAACTTGCCTCTGGGTTGCTACTGCCACAAGTCGCAATAGAAGAGCAATTCGATGCACTATCCTTTGTCGAAGCTACATGCTTGAAAGCTGGATTAAGTAAAAACGCTTGGAAAGAAAAAGAAACCAAACTGTTCAAGTTCAGAGCTTGCTACTTCAGTTGATTGTGCACTAAAATCCTATGGCGGCAAAGCTAAATGAGCTATGTATGCTGAGTAGCCTATATACAGCCATAGTAAGGCTGCGAGTATGAATAACACGCTAGCTAAAATCAATAAGCCTTTGTTCTTTGGATAATACAAAAGCGGGGCAGCAAACAGACCACCGAGCCCGGTCATAACGAAACCGACCATCGCAAAAAGCGGGGCGTCTGTCATACCAAGGTTATATATCTGCGCGCCTATCACTATAGACATTATAGAACCCAACACGCCAAATATCACAATGCTATCAAATGCCCAGCGTTTTTCGATTGCGAAACCGATAGCCAATAGAATTATGCTGAAGAAAAGCATCGGCTCGCCGAAAGCGATATTGTAACTTCCGGGCAGAGGCCACGTTAAAACCATTGGCAAGGCAGTTATCAAACCAAGGAAACCAGTTATAAAGAAGCCGACTGTGTACCTCGAGTACTCCTTTGGTTTGCTAAGCTTCCAGAGAAATAAAGTCAATATGAACAAGCCTGCGGCCAAATCTATCAACATTATAGTCAAGTAATCTGCGAATACCATAGAGATTATTATATCATCCTGCTATATAAATTTAACTAATCTTTATTTTATACTACTAATTAAGTATTAATATATGATGAGATCTATGGACTAATTTGATATGGATAAATATCAAGAAGCGTATTCAAGATTAGAAAGGGCACTAAATGAGTTCAATAAAAGAGAACTCTCAGATACCTCTTATTTCGCAGTCTACAAGCGAGCAAACATGCTAGACGATTACGTATCAAAATATGAACTGAAACATTTTAATGATGAGGAAAAAGAGATCTCACCGAGGAGAGGAGATGGGATTTCCGCTAAATTTAACAGAGTATATTTCAAATCTGTCTGCGTCGCATACTATGATGAAAACCTGAAGAAGACTCTGATAGACTTGGACTTTATGAATAATCCAAACACAAAGGAAAAACATCTTATGTCGCTTCTAATAAAGATCAACAAATATATCGGAAGAAAAAGATTTGCAGAGCATCAGCACGAGCTTCGATTAAAAGCAGATAAAAAGAAAGAACTTAATAGATACAAAAACAATTATTGAGATGATAGGCGCATTGTTGGCTGGAAAATATGAGCAAGGGATGGATATTCTATTCCGTAAGAAGCTGGACAAAATAAACAACGTGCAAATCGGCTTATCTGCTATAAACGAAGATCTGATTGTATATGCTACAGATTATCCAGATTCTATTAAAGGCCTGATTAAAACCCTCTCAATCTGCGATTATGTGATTTATGTGCCTTCGGTCGAAATAAATGCGATAGACGCCGAGCTGGCTTTAGCAATAGAATTTTCGGAAGTGAAAGAAGGTGTAATGATTATCGACGAAGCAATAGACATCCAAAAGATGGAACGACTATTGGGAAATTTGAAGGTCTCTAAGCTGAAAAGGACGAATCTGTCCGGGGTAAAAGAGTTGAATTTTCAACCTGTTGAAAGAGCAAATGGGAAGAATAGATATGTCTCCATAGACAAATATTTCTTAGTCAGAGGCATAGGGAGCGTTTTGATCGGCTTTGTATTTGGTGGCACTGTGAATAAGAATGACAAGCTATTTCTATTGCCTTCTGGAAAGCAAGTAACCATCAAAAGCATACAAGTGATGGATGAAGATAGAAAGGAGGCATTTGCTGGCGAACATGTAGGACTTGCATTAAATAATGCGACAGAAAAAGACATGGAAGACAATTATTGCCTTTCTGATTCTAAAGATATTTTTGATAAGTTCACGGCTGATATAGAGATATGTAAATTCTATAGTCGTGACATAAACAACCTGGATCTGGCGAGCGCTTTCTACGACAAAGAGCTTAATCTAAAAATAGAAACAAAAAACATGAGGAATGTCTGCTCTTCAAATGAGAGGATACCACTAACAGACAACTTACTGTTAATGGATCCAAGCTTAGGAAAAGGTAAAAATAGAGTCGTCGGCAGGCTTTACAACTTAAAGCAAATATGAGCAACTCACAGATCTGAAAGATTAATCTTCTTATCCTTCTTTTCTTCTAAGTCTCTGATTGTCACAAATCCGATCTTCAAATCTTTATTCCCAACTAGAACCGCGTACCTTATCTTCTTGCTGTTACAATAAGCTAAGGCCTTTGAAAGCGACAAGTCACTTAAAAGCAAATCAGCGGCCTTGCCATTAGCTCTTAAGCCCATTGCAATCTTTATCGCTTCTACATCATTGTCTATGGATATTACGCAGAATTTATCTGAGAACTTTTCTTTGAAATTCCCCTTGAAAATCTCGAATATCCTTTCAAAACCTATAGCACAGCCAGTCGCAGGGAGATCACTGTTAAACTGCTTGCTGAGCATGTCATATCTTCCCCCGCCAGCTATGGTCCCCTTGTAAGGGCCAGATTCAGCTATGAACTCAAATATATTTCCATCGTAGTAAGCCAAGCCGCGCACTAATTTCCTATCTATAACGTAATTCTTTATTCCGTATTGTTCTAGATATTTCACGAGATCATTCAACTCATTTTCCCCGACATCACTCCTCACATCCAACTTTCCAGATATGAAATCTATTATCTTCCGACTTTTGTCCTTCCCTACAATATCTGTGATAGACTTTTCTACGCTTTCCAACCCCGCCTTATCGATCTTATCCATTTCTCTCATAACTTGCAAGCCGGCCTCAAATTCCACGCCAAATGAATCAAGCATATCCTGAAGCATCTTTCGATTATTCAAGTGTATTTTGTAATCTGTTATCCCGATAGATTTTAAGGTAAAATCGATGCATGCTATTATCTCTGCGTCATAGAAAACAGATTTGCCGCCGTAGATGTCTATATCTGCCTGTATAAACTCCCTGAGCCTGCCTTTAGCCACGTCCTCATATCTCCATACACTCCCAATGCTGTAGGTTTTAATTGGCTTGATCAAAGATTTATTGTTAGTGATCGCTCTCATCTTGGAAACTGTCTGCTCAGGTCTCAAAGCCAGCTTCTCGCCTTTCTTGTCTTCAAAAGAGTATAGCTGGTTTTCTATCTCTGGGCCAGATTTATCTGTGAAAAGCTGCAGATACTCTAAAGACGGAGTTTCTACTGGCTCGAATCCGAACAACGAGTAGGAGCTTCTAATCTTTTCCAGAAGCTGCTGCCTTAGCACAGCCTCAGCACCGATGAAATCTCTAGTGCCTTTTATTCTATTAACCATAAACAAGAAAACCACCTCTTCGCTTAAATAACTTCACAATAACCATATCAAAAGCCTCCCTACACCAGTGAGCTTAAGAGTGCAGCCCCTCAATTGTCTTGAACCAAAATCTACAAGACCCATCCTTTTCAGCGAATTTAAGCGCTCCCAAAGAGCTGACTTAGACAGCCCATCTATTTCACATTTCAGGGCTACAAATCTAGTCGCACTTATGTTTTCATCTAAAGAATAAATTTCAAGCAAAAGAGACTTTTGACCCGCAGATAATCTCTCTTTAACTAATTTAGAAATGCAATCTAATAATTCAGTTTTCTTTGTGCCGACAAAGCTGCGTAGATTGAAGCTTATTAATGCCTCTGGGTATACCAAGCGAGCTAAGCGCAGCACCAGAGCTCCTTATCTTTACCCCATTTAATTTTACAGTATAATCCAAAGCCATAACTATTATAGGATTAGGCATTATAAAAAGATTTTGTCCGGAAAAAATCGGACTATGTGACTTTCGAAAACAGAATAGGATAAGACCAAAATTATATTGATCTAAATTCTGAGACGCGTTTAAACGCAAGCAACTTTATCCTGTCCATTAAAAGCAGGAACAGTGCACTGATTATCAGAACCAGTAGCATCGCATAGAGGTTTATCGCAGTCATAAGTATACCGTAATATGAAAGAATAGCTGCAACTGCTATAGAGATAATTATCTGGGAAAGAACAAAAATGCTGGGCATAGACGACCAAAAGCTTCTCCTCTCTCTCATTGATAATGTCATAAGCTCCATTGATGCGATAAATATCAGGAATATGAAGGTTTGGAACTGCGCGCTTGGTAATTTCATGAAATTAAGACCGAAATAGGCCAAAACACTAACCTGTGTGATAGCTACCACACCAAACATTAAAGAGACTAGGAAAACTACCTTTATGTTCCAAGTATCAGGATGGTTTGAATAAAGTTCATTATCAGTCGAAAGGCTTATGCTGCCTATGTCGCTCAGGAAAAGCGCCAAAATAAGCTGAATTGAACGCATAGGCAAAAACCTAAGGACTAGAAAGAATATTGAAAGGAAAATTGAGGTTTGGAGTACTCTTGAGACTTTCTTTAGAGTGTATGTAATCATCCTCTCAAATATCGATCTACTCTCTTTTATTGCATTGACTATCGGCTCTATTCCGTCAGATGTGAGCACTATATCAGCAGCGCTCTTTGCTACATCTGTTGCATTTGACACTGCTATTCCTACCTCGGCCTGCTTCAAAGCAGGCGCGTCATTTACGCCGTCACCTGTCATACCTACATGAAATCCACTATCTTGAAGGGCTTTCACTATTGTGTATTTATCCTTTGGATAAACCCCAGCAAAGCCGTCCGCTTTTGTAACAAGTTCAGCTATCTCTTTTTCACTCTTGCCTTTCAATGCACTAACATCAAGTATATTCTCACCTATATCCACTTCTTTTGCTATCGCTTTAGCTGTGTTCTCATTATCGCCTGTCAGCATCTTTACATTTAGATTTAGAGATCTAAGCTCGTCTATCAGTTTCTTGCTGTCCTCTCTTGGCTTGTCGTTCATCGGTATTACACCAACAAAGCTCCATTTATCGGCCTCTCCGTATGCGACACCTATAGTTCTGTATCCCTTGGAAGCCATCTCGTCTACGCTTGAATTTATCTTGCTTTTTTCACCAGCTGATAATTTACACCTCTCCATGACAGACTCTGGGAATCCTTTGAGGACTGTTATTTCTTTGCCATTGAAAGAAACCAATGCGCTGGAGGTCTTAGTGGACGGATCAAATGGCTTAAAACTCTTCACTTTATAGCCTTTGAGGTCAATCTTTCTCTCTTGAGCACCATGGATTATAGCAAGATCTATCTGATCATTGTCTTCTACCCTCGACGCTAAAGCAGCATATCTGAAAACATCCTCCTTTGAAAACTTGCCATACTCAATTGGGTCTGAAATAGATAACTGATTCTTAGTTATCGTACCGGTTTTATCCAGGCATATAACTGTCATAGTGGAGGCCTCTTCAATTGCCTCAAGCTTTGTGACAAGGATGTTCTTTGAAGACAGCCTTTCGGTACCATAAGCCATCGCCACTGTGAAAGCCGCGGGAAGAGCTACTGGCACAGAAGTCAAAAGAATAAGCAGGGAGAAAGGGATAACAAGAAGAAGCTGTATGCCAAAGAAATAAGAGCCTATGAATATTGCACTTATAAGCCCTACATCAAGAAACAGGAGGTACTCAAGTATCCTAAATATACTAGCTTCCAAGTGAGTCCTTGTCTTTGCAATCTTAACAAGCTCAGCAGTCTTTCCGAAGGTTGTGTTCTTACCTGTAGATATAACCACCGCGGTAGCCTCGCCTTCCCGCACAATAGAAGAGGAGAAAACAAGCTCGTTTATCTTCTTGTCTACTGGTAGCGATTCGCCAGTAAGCATGGATTGATCAACGGAGAGATAGTCACTCTCTAATATCTTACAGTCTGCAGGAACTATGTCCCCTAGTCTAATCCTGATTATATCGCCGGGAACTATGAATTTAGATTGAACTGTTTTCCAATTCCCATCTCTTTCCACTTTCACTAGGACTGAAAGCTTGCTCTTAAGCAGCTCAAGTGTATTGTCAGCCTTGTATTCCTCTAGAAATGAGGTGATCCCATTGAATACAAGCAACCCGATGACTATGTAAGCATCAATGTACTTGTTTAGGAATATTGAGATAATTATTATTATATACAACATCAATGGGATCGTACCTACAAACTTAGAAAGAAATTTTATAACTAGGTTCTGCTTCTTAGTTTGAATCTCATTAAAACCATACTCCTCTAATCGTTTCTTCGCCTCACCCTCAGAAAGCCCGTCATTTCCGCTGTTCAGTTGCTTCAATACCTCTTCTATACTTAATCGTTCAGCGGTTTCCTTATCCATGACAATGTGTCTATATACACTCCCTACAATTAAAAAGATATGGGCCCAAAGGGAATCGAACCCCTAACCTTTCGCACGTCAAGCGAACGTCGTAGCCGTTGGACCATGGACCCTTATAGATGAAATAAAAGATTATTATTTAAATAATTGCTGTGTAGATGTTAACACAAAGATAAATTCCATAAGTTCAAAATTAGGATCCGTAGCTTAACCCGGTAGAGCGGTTGGCTCTTAACCAACTCGTTGGGGGTTCAAATCCCCTCGGATCCACTTTTAATGATATTGCCCAACTGCCTCTGCGCCTTTCACAACTCTCTGTCTAGCGAATGCAGAAAGGATAGCTCCGATTATCAGAAGTAATATGCTTATGTAAAGCGCAGATTTTAAGCCCTGCATAAATGAGGATGATATCAGCTTTGGAATAAATTTACTGGATTCGATCAAACTTAAAGTGCTGATCGGTATAGAGGAAATTATTGATTTTGGCAGCTGCGAAAGAAAAGTGGAGATTGGGTTTATACCGAGAAAGGAAGCGAAAAGGAAAGAAGATGCTGGTACACTTGAAAGCTCTGAAGCAACACCTGCTGGCAGACTCAAAGACGCGGCTTGACTTGAGATGGAAGAGGGTAGGGAGTAGGAGAAAACTGTTATTAAGATAGTGAAAAACAAAACCATACTTATCATCTGGCCTACATTAGCGAATGTAGTTCTTATCCCATTTCCAACTCCTCTCTCTTTCCAGTTTAAAGCATCCATCGTCCTCTTTGTATTGGGGGCGGCGAATAAACCGTTCCCTACGCCTATCAAGAACAAAACAGCTGCAAAAGGCCAGTATGAGAAATTAGCTGGGAAGACAGCAAGGAAGAACAAACCTAAAGCTGATATTAGTAGGCCCGAGGTTGCAAATACTCTCGCGCCGAATCTGTCAGTCAGGGCACCGCTTATTGGCCCTAAAGCAACAAAGCCGACCATCAGGGGCACCATGTATATCCCTGCCCAGAAAGGTGTCTGAGAGATAGTGTATCCATTCAGTGGTAGATATATCCCTTGAAGCCAGATTATGACTAAGAACATAACTGCGCCTCTGGCTAATGAACTCAAAAACAACGCAAGTGAGCTGAATGCAAATTGAATATTCCTGAACAATGCTAACTTGAATAGTGGGTTACTAACTTTAAGCTCGATGAATACAAAGGCAAAAATGGATATTAACCCTATAATTAAACTTGCCAAGACCCATGGATTACTCCAACCTAGTGGATTATCCCCATATGGAACAAGTGCATATGTCAATCCCAAAGTTATCAGTATTAACCCCAAAGAAAGGAATAAATTACCGATCCAGTCTACTCCTGCCTTCTTCTTGATTGTTTTCTCCTCTTTAAGCTTGTAGTAGGACCACACTGCCCCAAGAATTGCAAACGGCACGCTTACTATAAACACGAGATGAAAGTCAAAAGGGGCAAGCAGACCACCAACAATTAAACCTATAAATGATCCTGCAAGAAATGCTACTTGATTTGTACCTAATGCTTTGCCTCTCTCTTCATCCGGGAAAGCATCAGTAAGGAGAGCTGTGCTATTCACCATTATGAAACCACCCCCTACGCCTTGTATAATCCTGAATATTATTATAAATAGGACGCCATTTACGCCGGACCCGTATGGAACAACAGACAGGGCAACAGATGCGATTGAGAATATTATAAAACCTATCGTGTAGAATCTCTTCCTCCCGTAATCATCTGACAGTCTCCCGAATGTGATAAGCACCGAAGCCGTTACTATCATGTAGCCAAGTATGACCCAAAGAAGAAGCGTAAAATTACCTGGAGCAATCGGATCAACGTTCAAACCGCGGAAAATAGATGGGAGGGAAATCAATAGGATTGTAGCGTTTATTGAAGCCATCAACCCTCCCATTGTTGTGTTCGCAAGCACTGTCCATTTGTATTGCATACAAACCTTTTAATTGATACAGAAAGGAGAATTTCACAAAATTTAAAAATTGAGGTTTATGTTTAAATGGCGCGATTATTTGGTATTAGCAATCCAAGCGTTTTTTATATCCATGCGGGTAATCAAGGAGGAATTCCTCTTTGTCTAGCTGGCACCTGTAAATATAAAAAGGCAGCTTTCCCGTCCAATTGGGGTATTTACGCTTATCGACTCTAACAAAGCCTCTCGTAGAAAGTAAAAATTTCTGAAGTGAACTCAGCTTTAAGACTTCCATATTTTCAGTGTAAACATTGAATACTTTAATATCATCTTTTTTGATATACCCGGTAACATCAGTCATTAATCTCTTTTCTAGGCTTTTGTCTCTGTAGATTTCATTAATGTAATTAATGTAAACCATTAGAATCAAATGAATAAAACTCCTATTTAAGCTTTTATTATTCAAGATTTGTTTGTTATCTACCTTACACAGAGGTCTACTTTACATTTAGTACGTGCTAAAAATTTAGATAACACGAATATCCATAAACAATATATTTTTAGAAAATCAATACTAATGTATGGGGCAACAGTATCTGAAAGGGCAGGTTTATTTGAAAGAGGAAGACGGCGTAAAGACGGTGATAAAAAGGTATGATAATTATGATTCATTGAAGTGGTGGGTAGCCCCCCTCATAATCAATATCTCTTACCCCATGGCAAGCTCCCCGGAAAGCCGACTTGAGAGAGAGCTAGAGTTATACAATGAAAAAATAGAAAGTGTGAATCTGCCAAAAATTATTAAGTGCAACAAAGACAACCTCACCCTAGAAAGAGAGTATATAGAAGGGAGAACACCTTACAAGGAGGCTAAACTGCTTGGGGATTTATTGTACAACATCCATTCACATGGATACGTTCTAGGTGATACAAAGATAGACAACTTCATACTTAATAAAAAAGACAAAAAGGTGTATCTTGTAGATTTAGAGCAGGTTTACAAGAGCGATGATGATAGATTGAGAGCATGGGATATAGACCTACTATTTTCTTCGCTGAGCTACAACTTAAACATAATAGAATATAGAAAAGCTATAAGGGAATTCAAATCGGCTTATCCTCTTTGGGATAAGGTTTCTAAATACACTATAGACACAAGAAATGTGGGTCTTCTCCTGATTATGCCGCTGCCGAATATAATTGTACTGTTGTCTGAGATACAATTAAAATTTGATAGATAGACTGCTCAACGGAATAATCAATCTTGTAGATAATTGACCTTTATGAACAATAGGAGGCTGACGAAATCTTTATACTCCAATTTATGAGTGTTTGTATTCCTTGGGCTGGGGTGAAAAGAACAGAATAGAAATAAATCGCCAAATTTGTAGTTGAACTTATGTTTGAACTTTATCTCCTTCGTATCTATTCCTTTAGATGAAAGATAGGATTTAACTCCGTCGAAGGCAGTTCTGCCCAATGTCAGTATCACCTTCTTTTTATTAAGCAGGTCCAGCTCAGAATTTATATATTCACTACAGTTTTCTATCTCAGTGTTCAAAGGTTTGTTATCTGGAGGCGGACACTTTACTATGTCTGTTATGTAACAGTCATTAAGTTTCAAACCATCTCCGGCGCTTATCGATTTCACGGAACTAGAAAAACCGGCCTCATAAAGCGCCTTGAATAAAAAATCTCCGGACTTATCCCCAGTGAATACCCGCCCCGTTCTATTTCCGCCATAAAGACTCGGCGCAGGGCCTACTATAATCAGCCTTGCATTCAAATCGCCGAATCCTGTTATAGGCTTTCGCCATCCATGTTCTATGCTCCTTCTGTACTCGACCAGTCTCGGGCATCTTTCGCAGACAATCACTTTTTTGTAAATTTCCTGTATGTTTTTGCTCATAATATATTTTTATACTGTCGCTGACTAAATTAATATTATGTTTCGTTTCGGCGGAAAAAGAGGCGCACTGCAGCTCAGTATAGAGGTTATAATCCTTATAGTGATAGCACTAATACTTCTTGTTGTCCTTCTTTATCTGATAAGGAGCGGTTTAATCAACCAAATAGCGTCAGTTCTGCATCTTGGCAACGCTAGCAAGGCCAACGTAAGCAGCGTAATACCTTAGAAAATTCGATAAACTCAGGGATGGTGATCTAGCTTGGTTATGATACCAGCCTAGGGCGCTGGTTGTCCTGGGTTCAAATCCCAGCCATCCCATCTTTTAATCATTTGAAATTGTATCAATCATTACTGTGATAGAACATAAGGAAGTGATAACGAAACTATGTGAACTACCCCAAGCTTCTGTATGGGGCTTCTCGCTTTAACACCATATTTTTGTTTTGTCATTTCTTTCATAAATACTTATCATTACCGCGCCTTTCA
>JBMFTM010000011.1:0-17034 GCA_049967035.1 Candidatus Acidifodinimicrobium sp. | reverse complement strand
CTTTGGTATTCTAACTACGCGTTCACGGTGGGACAGTAGCCATCTTATTAGGAGTAGTAATAAGAGAGCCAGGAAGATTATACCAAATACCATTCCGGAGAGCGCTAGGAAATGTAGAAAACCAGGAATTAACAGCGAAACAGCGACAACAATTATGATAATCGCAGAGACTAGCTTTGAAAGAGAAGACCTTGCTCTCTTGTAGGTGAGAGCATAGACGATATATATTACAATAATTACGAACATATACGAGAGAATAGGCAGCATGAGTCCGCTTAGATCAAATCCTAGAACGTTATCTATGTAGTTACCGACATATGGGTTTGAGGCGAATAAAGTGTAAAGCAATATAACCGCTAAAATTATCCCAACTACTTTCCCAGGCGTGCTAAGTTTCTTCCTAGCGAATACCAATATAGATAATACAAGCACGATGAAACCTAATAGAAAAGCGATGCTGCTTAAAAGCGCCAGGTACTTTGGATTCAAGTATAATATAACTAAAAGTATAGCCCCGAAGAGCATCCCTATGACGCCAGCACCATTAGAGAGGTGTGTTCCTTTTAAAGCCCCGTATATTATGAATGCAATCAATGCGCTTATTATCACAGCTAAAACTGTATTCGCTGGTATACCGAATATTGAGGATCCGCTTAGGTTATTAAAATTTAGAGAACTTAAGAAGGTTCCAGTTGATGTGCTAGATGTTGGAATAACTATCGCATTTGAAATGCCGGTTGACAATATGAATGATATTAACAGTGAAATAGCCAATATTTTCCGTCCGTTGTGCAGATCCATATCATGATAATAATACATACGATATATTTTAAGCTTTATTACAATATGCACAAACAACTAATAGCAGAAATTAGCGAATTTGCTTTTAGGTGATAAATATTTAATTCAATAATAGAAATCTTTCGCAAGTTCCAATATATTTTTTGCTTCGGCTAAAATCCATTCAGAATCTCCTCTGTATAAGTTTGTAAGTATACTGACAGTGATCTTACTGCCCAAATCCCTCTCGATCACAGCCGTGAAGCCCTCACCGCTTCCTGTATGTTCTACGATTTTTCCAGTTTTTTTGTTATTTATGAACCAACCAAATCCATAACCATATCTAGAACCTTTTATTGGGGCGTGTATATCAAACATATTTCTAACTATAGATTTATTCAAAACCTTACAATCATATAACTCAGAGTCCCATTTCGCCACGTCAAATATGTTAGAATAAAGCGCACCATCAGCAGTGTTTTTGAAGGTATCCGATACAAATCTAGCTTTTACAATTTTTCCATTTGAAAGTTCATATCCATTCGACCTATTATATACAATTTTATTACTTTTGTATATTGTCACCGAATTCATACGCAACGGCTCTAAAATTTTTTCTTTGATAAACTGGTAGTAAAATTTATCTGTAATCTTGTGTATTATAAAGCCAAGAAGCATGTAATTGGTATTCGAGTATGAAAACTTCTCCCCAGGTCTGAATTCTAAAGGCAATCTATATGAGTTCTTTATCATCTCCGCTTCAGAGAAATCCTGTCTCGAATCGAATATCCCGCGTTTTTTTGAAAATTCATCATCCAAGTAGTCTTTTATGCCTGATTTATGTGCTAGAAGATCTGTTACAGTAATTTCACTCCATGTGCTAGGCGCGCCTATAAAAAATTTTGATATGCTGTCATTCAGCCTTAATTTTCTCGCCTCCGCGAGCATAAGTATAGCAGCGGCAGTAAAAGATTTGCTTATAGAACCCAATTTAAATTGTGTGGAGGTAAGGACTGGTACGTTTTGCTCCGCATTTGCGCTTCCGTAAGCTTTAGAAAAAACAATTTTACCTCTTTTGAATATCCCTACGACTAGTCCTGGTATATTGTAATCATTTTTTATTTTGATTACCGCTTCTTCAAGCCTGTTGGTCTCTTTTTTCATGTATTGTCTCTGCTCTAAATATTCTCTTTAAGTTCTGTCTATTTTCAAGTCGTAGTCTTCCTTTAGTCTTTTCTCTGATACAGGCGTGGGGGAACCATCTATGAACGATTCAAATTTTCTATTTTTCGGGAATAATATGAATTCTCTTATATCGTCCTCCTTAGCAAGTGTTGCCACGAATCTATCTAAACCAAGCGCAATCCCGCCGTGAATCGGTGCCCCATAAGATAAAGCCTCGATTAAGAAGCCCAATGAGTCCTCTATTTCCTTGTCAGCAAGCCCCATTATTTTTAAGATTTTTCTCTGTATCTCTGGGTCATGTATCCTTATTGATCCCCCTCCAACCTCTATTCCATTTAGCACCAGGTCGTATCTCTTCCCTAGCATGTCTTCAGGTTTAGAGTCTATATATTTAATTGTATCCTCGGTTGGCATAACGAAAGGATTATGGACCGGTACCAGCTTGTTGGTGACTTCATCTCTCTCAAAAACAGGGAATTTATCAACCCAAAGAAAGGAGTATTCCTCCTTAAAATTGCCAATTCTAATCCCCATTATGCGTCTAAGCTTCGACACAGCAGCCAATAACAAGCTTTCAGATGCATCTGTACATATTATTATTACATCACCCTCTTTGCTGTTTAATTTCTTGATTATTTCAGAGTTTTGTCCACTCATAGATTGAGCTATCTTTTCTGGATCAGATCTGAGTTTTTTACCCTCCACGAATAACCATGTTAGCCCACCAAGGCCGAATGTCTTTGCCTTCTCGACCATCTCTGACATGAAATCTTTGTTTATCTTTGACTGTTTTGTACCAAATTTAGCTTCAAAATTTATAGCTATTGCCTTTCCACCACTTTTAATTATATTTTTGACTATATTGTAATCGGTCTTTAGCATCTCCTCAGTTATGTCAACTATCTTATTATCAAATCTAAGATCAGGTTTATCGTTACCGTATAGTTTAATTGCTTCTTTGTAATCTAAGTGCTTAAAGGGAGTTTTCACATCTTTGTGCAGCACCTCTGAGAAGACTCTCTTAACCATGTTTTCTATGAGGGTTTGGATGTAATGTTCGTCCTTGAAAGAGGTTTCCAAGTCTAGTTGAGTGAACTCCGGCTGTCTGTCTTCTCTTGGGTCTTCATCTCTGAATACTCTGGCTATCTGGAAATATTTGTCCAAACCGGATATCATTGAAAGCTGTTTGTAAATCTGTGGGGATTGTGGGAGCCCATAGAACTCGCCTTTGTGTATCCTTGAAGGTACTATAAATGTTCTAGAGCCACTAGCATCATACGTGTCCTTGATGAGAAGGGGTGTTTCAAGTTCTAAGAAATCATTGTCCCAGAAGAATTTTCGGATAGATTTTATAACTTTATCCCTGAACTCTATTTTGTTCAATGCTTCCCTTCTTCTTAGATCTAGATACCTATATTTGAATCTTAGTTCTTCATCAGGTAAGAATGCATCTTTCTCTTCTATGATCTCAAATGGAGGTATCTTAGATTTATTTATTACCTTCAATGATTCTGCTAATATCTCAAATTTCCCGGTTGGCATATCTGGGTTTATATCTTTTTTACTTCTTTTTCTAACTTTGCCGTCTACTCTTATTACAAATTCCCTTCCTAATTGTCTGGCCTGCTCTAATAAATTATTTTCAAATATGATCTGAGTTATACCGTATCTGTCTGCTAAATCTATGAATGCCTTGTCTTTATGGACTCTCACATACCTACACCAACCATTTATGCTTACTTTTTGTCCGTCATATTTTCCGCTGGATAGGCTCCCACAATTTATTTCCATATTATTTTTGACCTGTCATCGAATTTAATATCTCTATTGTTCTTTTTAAAACTTCCTTTGGCTTAGCTTTATATCTTTTTATAATCTCCCCAGCTACGTAGTCTGCAAGCTTCTTATTTTTAATGTATCTTTTCAGTACATCTGGGTTTTTCTCTATGAATTCTCTAATCTCATTATCTATTCTTTCCTGACTGAAATCGCTGTGTTTCACTTTCTCGTGTTTAATTATGCTGCTTATTGTGTCCTTGTCTACCTGAAATCCACCCTCTATCTCATCTAATAGCATTTTCAAACTTAAATCGTCAATATTATCTATCTTGAATCTTTTTATCTCCATTATGGCCTGCATTAAGCTGTTGAAATTGTATTTCTCCTCGTTTCTCTCGATTAAATCCAATGCGTATCTATCAAATGCTATCGCTTCCAATATTATTTTTGGGTTATACGCATGCCTTTCTGCAAGTTCCTTTGCTTTTTCAATTGGGTCTATAGTCTCTCTTATGCTATAATTTTTTATATCATATTCTGGCAGATCCGGCTCATATATATAGCCATACTCCTCATCGCTCTCTTTCTCTCTCGAAGCCTTAGTTTTCCTCTCTTTTTCATCATAAGACCTTGTCTCCTTTGTTGGTTCAATTCCTCTTCTGATTAATTCTGTTTGTCTCTCTATTTCGTACCTTGCAGCTTCAAGAAGGTTCTTTGTGCCGGTTACGTTTTTTACCTCTACTCTCTCTTTTCCGAGTGATATATTAAGGTCAGCTTTTATTTCCCTGTCTATATCAATGCCTAGGTAGTATAAGCGGGCCTTTAACGTGAATATGAAAGAGGTCAATTCCTCTTCACTTGTTATGTCAGGTTCAGTTACTATCTCAACTAATGGGATCCCAGACCTGTTGAAATCCAATAGAGAATATTCCTCACTTCTTATTATTTTAGCAGGGTCCTCCTCTATCTGAATTCGCCTTATATTTATCCTCTTCCCTTTGTCTATTATAATAAATCCTTCATAACCTATTGATTCCTGCAGCTGTGTTATCTGGAAAGACTTTGGTAGATCCGGGTAGAAGTAAACTTTCCTTACAAAAGATATATTGTCTCTTATTTTACAGTTCAGGATACTTGCTATTGATTTTGCTAAAATTATAGCCTCTTCATTTAGGGACGGCTTGGAACCTGGAAATCCCATACATATTGGGCAGATGTTTATATTCGGCGTATCTACTTGTTCAGTACTGCAACCACAGAACAATTTAGATTTAGTAGGCAAAGCAACATGTATCTCAAGGCCGATCTTCATATCTCTCCTATGTTATACTTGAACTTGTACTCAAAGTTCTTCTCCCATTCGGATACGAATGAGATAACACCATAATCATTGAATTGGCTGCCGACTATCTGTGCACTAAGAGGTAAACCATTAGAATAAGAGTAGGGGAACGATATGTGTGGCAGACCGCAAAGGTTGGCAGGTATTGTAAGTATATCAGTTGCGTAGTTTTGCACTGGGCTCATTGAATTAGCCTCGCTTATCTTTGGTGGCATTATAGGCATAGTTGGGGAGATTAAAAATGCGTCTTTTAGAACTTTTGATAGCTTATCTATAAGTTCTCTCCTTATAATCAACGACTTAGAGTAATACTTGTCTTTCACACTGGCGCTTCTTATGAACGTCCCCAGTATTACCCTCCTTTTTGCCTCTGTGCCGAATTCTTCTCTTGCCTCTGCGAAGAACTCATTGTAATTCTTTGAAAAATCGTTTAACTTAAACCCATACTTAAATCCAGTAAACTTTGCCAAGTTGGTTGAGGCTTCTGCCATTGCGATCAGGTAATACGCAGGTATGGACAGATCTATCTCATTTAGGTTTATATTCTTCACTGTGTATCCTAAATTTTTTAGCTTTTCTACAAATTCAAAGAACTGCGACCTTATCTTTTCGTCTACCTTGTCTATTAATTCATCTATTATCACCAGTTTTTTGTGATGCAAGTCCACGATCTTTGAATTAGTAGAGGTTGGATCCCTGTTATCTTTTCCTTTTGTTATGTCAAGCATCACTCTTATATCGTCCGCTGACCTTGCCATGAACCCGATCTTATCTAGTGAATTTGCGTAGTCTATAAGCCCATACCTAGATATCACAGAATACGTTGGAGTGAATCCAACTACGCCGCAAAAAGCCGCTGGTGCGGATATAGAACCACCAGTGGATTCGGCTATAGCGACGTGGTACTTTAAAAGCGCAGTCGCTATTGCTGCGCCGCTGCTAGAGCCTCCTGCTACTCTCTCTTCGTCTAGTGGGTTCTTTGCAGGTTTTTCACAGTTTATTCCAAAGCTTCCAAACCCAAATTCATCCATATTCGTCTTGCCTATGATTGAGAATCTCTTTGTTTTCAGAACTCTCTCAACTACTGTTGCATTAAAAGGGGGTATGTACCCTTTGAGTATCTTGGACGAAGCTGTTGCTTCAATGCCTTTCACACAGATGTTGTCCTTTATGCTTAAAGGTACCCCGTTTTTGTCTGGTTTTATTAGAGCATTAAATGCATTCAGTCTAGGGTTCAGTCTAACCAATTCATCGTATAGCCTATCATAGTAATCTTTCGGTTTTACCTTTGACTCAAACTCTTCTATATAGCTGCTCATATCCTTGGCCCTATGATAAAACCTCTGTATGTCTTTGTATTTGATAGCAAACTGTCTTTATCTTCAAATTTTTCAATTTTATCCTCTCTGGGATGCCCTTCTATTCTTATTGGGTGGAAGGCAGGCTCAATCTCTGCTCCATTAAACTTGTCCACACTATCAAAGTATCTAAGTATACCTTCAATATCATCTTGTATCCTCTGTTTCTCCTCTTCGCTCAATTTTATCCTGCTTATTTTCAAAAGCCTATCAAACTCTTTATCTTCCATTTTAGTACCCTAATAAAGGAATCTGCTTCTCTATACTTAAATATCTGAACTATCACCAAAAAACATTTTTAAAGTTTAAATATTGAACCTCTTCAATACATAATATGTGTTATGACTAAAAATTGGACTCACTTGTTGTTTACAGATTTAAGAGGTGTCACTAGATCCGTCTCTTACCTCATTGATTGCAGCGATTCTAAATTCAGGGGAAAGACAGATGGGAGCTCCTCGTATGGTTTTGGGCACATAGAGGATAGCGATTTAGAGTTGGTTCCAGACCACCATATGCCAGTGAATGATCTTGGCGGAGCTAAAATCTTATTCTCATACGTGTACAAGAACAACAGGCCATTGGAGCAAGATCCAAGGAGAATATCTAAATCAATGGAAGAAACGCTAGAAAATAATGGGTATAAATCACTTGTAGCCGGGGAACTGGAGTTTTTCGTCGTGGATAGTGTATCAGCATCAGTCAGAAAAGTAAATGGTAAGTTTGAGCATAGAGTGGAGATAAACTCTACTGAATTTTTAGAAAATGGGGATTACCAGAACAAGGCAAGTTATATGCTTCCTCTCAAAGGCAAGAGTAAGGACTTGTCATATATTTTGATGGGCTTGAGTGACTACATAGACTTAGAAGTGATGCACCATGAAGTTGCATCCTCCCAATATGAGCTCAATGTTAAGCCTAAGTCAGTTAAGGACGCTGCCGATAACATAATCTTTTCAAAATATTTTCTTAGAGAAAAATTGGCTGATTTAGGCAAGATACCTATATTTTTACCAAAACCTTTTCCATATGACAATGGGTCTGGCTTGCACACTAATGTAAGTCTTTGGAGGGGCAGCGAAAATTTGTTCTATGACAAAGATGACAGTTATGCAAATCTGAGTCAGTTTGGCAGATACTTTATTGGAGGGCTGCTTGAGCACGGTAAAAGCCTATCCGCTGTAGTTTCTCCGACTGTGAACAGTTATAGAAGGTTAGTGCCGGGTTTTGAAGCACCCATATACCTTGTGTGGGGGAGATCTAATAGGAGTGCTGCTCTACGCGTGCCTTTCTCTTCGGATTCCTCAAAGAAAAGAATTGAGTACAGACCCCCTGATCCATCTTCTAACCCTTACCTATCTTTTGTTGGTGTATTAGCTGCCGGCTTGGATGGCTTAACAAAAAAGATAGACCCAGGAAATCCTGAAGACAGAGATGTTTATGAGCTGGATCTTAAGAGCAAGTCGAAGATTCCATCGATACCTGGAAGCTTATCTGAAGCACTTGACGCTTTAGAATCGGATAATGAATATCTAGTACAGTTTTTCGGAAGAAGCACATTGGATGCTTACATTGATCTGAAGAGACAGGAGCTAAAGAATGCAGCCCCTGTAGCTAGTGCCGTAGAGATTTTGGATGCAATAGGCATTTAATTCTCACAGATTATCTATCAAACTTCTCTTTTATCTATCAGCCACTTGCTTTTGCCTCTGTCTTTGTAAAAAGGTATGCTGTCTTTATTTAATAACTCGACATGAATTGTAGCTAGTTCTTTTTCCAGCGAATAAGCTATCTCCATCTGTGCAGATGACAGTGAGCTCTTGATAGTTTTTGTTAATTCTTCTGGATCTCCACTGAATTGTCCCTTGTCTAAATAGAAAGTGGCTTTGTCTAGCCCGTTTTCTCTAGTTATGACTGAGTATCCCTCTCCAACTTTATATCTGTTTATCAAATCACTTATAGTGTTTACTATCATCTCCTCTACTAGCTTCCCTACGCCGAATCTTTTTATTCCATCTGCTCTGCCTATATAGTAGCCCATGATGTCACCGTTCTCTTCTGTGCCAGTTACTTTTATTAAATCCTGGGTGTTGTAGTTTATAAGTGGCACGTATTCTGCCCCCTCCCTAGCCTTGGTGGTTATCACAAGCTCACCTTCAAGTCCGACAGCTTCTTTAGGGGTTAGCAGTTTTTCTGCGCCATTAATGTCTGCCTTTATCATAAAAAGGTTGTTGTAAGACACAAATCTAAACGGTTTATTTATAACTAAATCATTTTCAAGTTCTTCCCTAGTGTAAACCCTATATGCTCCGACCCCTTCTGAACTGCCTATAAAGTCTATCAAAGCTTTGCTAGGCAACAGATTGTAAAGTAGTTTTGCCCTCTGATATGGTAAAGTTTCGCCACCAACTAAAACATGCAAATTCAAGTTATTTACCACATCTTTTAAGTAGTTCTTGTCGTTTTCATTTAAGTTATATATCTCTCTTATTAAGGCGGACGGGAAGCCCAGCATGAGTGTATTTTTCGAGTGATTAGTATCAAATTTCTCTATAATCCTCAAAAGATCCGCGATCGTTTGAGCGGGGCCCTGAGCAAACTCAATCGCTTTGGATTCCATTGAGATTATACTCATTGATCTGCCACTTATAGCAGGCAGGGGCGGGCCTTTATTTATCTCGATATCCATGCCGTTCGGCATCACTGGATATATTACACCTTTTATGAATCCCCTAGCATAGTCTATATCTTGATCATAGGTCCTAGGTATCGGCTTTGGTTTACCGGTGGAACCTGATGAGAAATACACAGTTATCGGTGTTTTATTCAATGGGATCAAATCATCATAACGGCTAAGGAAAATGCTACCGTCAATAATTGGTATGGACTTTAAGATCTCCTCCAGGTCATTCCCATTTTCAATCTTATCTACGGCTTCCATATATGGTTTTTTTGAGTATAATGGGACATTGGCGCTAGCATACTTTAACATCTTATAGACACTCAATTCTTCCATGTTCTATTTTTAAGCTTTTACCTCCGTTGTCAAGAATTTGCAGTTGTTGTCGCCTTTGCTTACGCATTCAATTTCATCTGTCTTAAATTTCTTATTTAATGTTCCTTCCAACAATCTATTGATTACCCCTTCTACGAAATGGCATTGTGGTGTCTTAGTTAGCCCAAACAGCTTTACGTAGGTTTCTCCCAGGACAGAAGGCGATATTGTTGTTATCACTTGTTCATTCTCTATGTTAAAGTTAATTCTGCCAACCCCCACGAGAGGTGTTATGCTAGATAGAAACTTTAGGATCTTATTTGGGTCATTAAATCTATTTTTATAGTCTTTAATGATACTATCTCCCAGATTTTCTCCGAGTTTGACAACCAAGTCGGAGTTGTAATCACCGAGATATTTCGAGAAGGAAACTATAAATTCCGCGTTTAGCATCACCCCTGGACGGCCCAGAAGCAGAAGTCGACTGTCTTCAACCCTTACATTTTTTGTCATTATAAGGTTTTGAAGGTATTGCTCAGCTTCCAAATCTGAATTATCCATCAGCTTCACCTCAAGTATACACCGCCCTGCCCGATTTTCATCGGTATAACACTCCTTTCATTATTCGTCCTACGCATCTTTATTATCTGCATACTTCTGTCGTATTCACCGCCGAGCCCACTATAATAAAGTTTTATAACCGCATCGGACAGGTATTCCCCGCTGAAGAACATGATTTCATTTTCACCGGTCCCTTGTGCTTGTTCATCCGTCATTATTGTCGTAACACCAATTTCCTTCAGGCTACTCACTAAATCAAGCAGAAATCTCCTGAACTTCGAATTATTCTCAAAGTACATGGATATCGTCGAAAGTGAATCTATAACCAGTCTTTTAATGTTATCTTTCTTGATCGAATCTATTATCGGGAGATACTCGAAATCGACTGGTGAGGCCGAAACCACACTGAGTTTGTTTTGTTTAATCAAATCCGTTGGATCAAGTCCAACAGCTTCCATGTCTTTGATTATATCATCCCTTGACTCCTCAAAAGAGTAATATAACCCATTCTCTCCGTTTTTGGCGCCATGATACAGGAACTGCATCCCGATTATTGACTTTCCGGCACCAGGTCCGCCAAGTATTGTTATTACACTGCCTTTTTCAAAGCCACCCTCGATTTTTTCATCAAGTCCGTATATTCCAGTTTTTACCCGCTCTATAACCATATTCACCTCGATGGATCTGCTATTCCATCTATCTCATTGAACATTTCATTGGATTTAACCTTTTTCCCATAATCTTCCGGATGTATAAGCAGGAGTTCTGGCTGTGCTACTATAAGTTCGGCTATGCCTCTTTGTCCATAGCCCACAGTTCTATCAAATTTGTAGATTGTGAATGGGTAGGGCGGAAAATACTCTATCGATTCATTCTTGACTATGCCTATTGAAGACTTCCCCGCAAAATGCCCATACATCGGCATAAACTTTGTTCCCTTTGTTCCATATTCTCTCTCCAGTCTATGTATCTCATTTGCGTTTATCTCTACCCCGGACATTTTAATTATCGCAACTTTCTCTATCAACTCTTTTGGTATCCCGTATAATACCTGGGGCGTTCCTGTCATTATCCCAACATCTCCCTTTATTAATTCATCTATGGTTCTCTTAATTACAGGCCCAATGATTTTATTTATCTCTTCTGGTGATTTGTTTTTTAACCCTCTTGTGTTAAAGGAGAGGTCAAAATAATCCATATTCAATATATCCGTGATTATCCGATGTTCCTCTTGATAAGCCCCGGTAGGACCCAAACATAGTAGTTTTTTACTGTCTAATTCGGATTGAGGAACAGTGTTGATTATCCCGGTAACTTCATCCAAGGCTGAAAACGTCAAAGGAAGTGGCCCATGGTAAACCGTCTTTGGCGCACCAGTTGTACCTGATGAATCGCTTCTATATAGTTCTTCAATAGATATGTCTTTCGGCTTATAGAACTTCTCATATCCATCTTCGGCTTTTAGTTTATCATAGTCAGCATAACCTAAGATTTTTACAAGATCATCTAGACTCTTAGCTTCGTCTATCTTCTTTTCTGTTATCTTATCTGCGTTAGCTCTTTCAACCCAAAAAATCGATCCGCTTTCTTCTGAGGTATGCTTTTTTGCTATCAATTTTACCCACATTAAATTAAATTTGTCCCAGCTTGTTCTTCCATAAGAGACTTCTTTCAATGTATCTAAAGTCTTTTTCATATCACTATGATTAAGACCTTGATCCTCTAGAGTCTCCCAAGACATGTCCGGATAATAAAGATTATTACTCGTGTTCTCTCCCAACCAAGTATATCTAAGGTTTTGTTTGTAATCAATTGTCATATTAAACTAATAGATGTAACTTACTATTAATACATTTCTATTCTATAGTGATAATATATTTAGAGAATCATCTGGCGATTAAATCTGTTAAGATTAATATCTCAGCGATGACGATACCATGAGTCGATGTTAATCTTAAATCAATTCGATGATATTAACCGACAAGCTAAGAATCCCCCTTCCGTAAGATGAAGGATCGAAGGCAGCAAGAATAGGTATTTATGAAAGAAGAAACAAATAAGAGTATGTGTATTTACAAATTCAGGCTGTACCTAAATAAAGCAGTTATGGAAGAGTACTCTATCCATATATTGAGGTGTACTAATTAGAACATGGCAAACAATGTACTTTTTATATTATGTGATACACTTAGGCGCGACGTGTTAGACTTGTACGGTGGCCCCGCGAGGATGAAGAATCTATCGGATCTAGCTCGTGATGGGGTGCTGTACAAAAACGCGATTTCTCCATCACCTTGGACAGTGCCATCTCATGTGTCCTTTTTTAGCGGGATGTACCTGAATGAACACGGTGTACACGAGACAGAAAAGTTAAAGACATGGCATGTGGCAAATAGGAATAAGAACATTTATAAAAATCTAATATCGACTATTCTTTCCTCTAAGGGATATAATACGCTTGGCATCTCAACTAATCTTTTGGTCTCCACCCTTACAAATCTTGATATCGGCTTCAATAATTTTTTCAATATAGATACCGTTCCTACAAGATACCAGCTCAGGCAGGATAAAGAGCTGATGAAGATGATAAGGAGTGGGTATAGTAACACGGAAATAATCTCTTCTCTTATCAAAAAGATGAAAATAGGAACTTTATTCAAGTATGGCGCTTCTTATCTTAAGACGAGGAAAGTAGAGAAGGTTCTCAACTTTCCATTTGATAAAGGCGCTTTTTATGTTAACATGCTACTCTCTGGATCTAACTGGAATGAGCCTTTCTTCAGGTTCATTAACCTTATGGAAGTGCACGAGCCTTACAGACATTCTTCATATAGGGGCCCTCAAGAGAACTTTAAATCTCAGAGGATAAAATCGAAAGAGATGAGGGCTGTTAAATCTGAATATATCCTGGAGGCTGAGTATCTTGATCAGATGATAGGAAAGATCATATCGAACCTTAAGAGGATGGGATTATACGATGATACTATGGTAATTGTGACTTCAGACCATGGTCAAGCCTTGAATGAGCATGGGTACATAGATCATGGGGTTTATCTATACGATGAATTGATAAGGGTACCTTTGATAATAAAATATCCAAATAATCGTAAGTTTGGTGAAAAGAAAGGGCACCAAAGTCTTGTGAATCTATCGAAGACGATAATAGAAGCGGCTGAGGGTGGAGATGACCACAGCTTAACGACTGAAACTGCTTTTTCAGAGGCTTATGGACTCAATGTGCCGATTTCTAGAAGAGATGCAGTTAATAACAGGTCTCTCATAAGTTTATATGAGAGGCCAAGGAAGGCAATTTTCAAGGATGATTTCAAGCTTACGGTAGATGGGAAGACGGGGACTATAGAGGAATTTACCAAAAATGGAAAGAATGTTTTGGCTGATATAAAGTACGCGAAGGTTAGAGATGAATTGGTTAATGAGATAGATATATTCAAGGGACAGGAGCAATTTGCATTGCCTAAATGAAAACTAAATTTTTAGTTGGCACATCTGGTTGGTCTTATGACTGGAATGAGGGCAAAACTTTAGATTGGTACATATCAAATTCTGGTTTAAATGCAGTTGAATTAAACTCCAGCTTCTATAGGTTTCCATTCCCAAATCAAGTTAAGGGGTGGGCGAAGAGAAGTGGCTTATCCTGGTCCATAAAAGTTAATCGCAGTATAACCCACATGTATAAGTTCAATGAGAAGGCAATATCCATGTTTGAAAAGTTTGAAGACCTTTTCAAACCCATGGACACTGTCATTGACAACTACCTATTCCAGCTTCCTCCGAGCGTAGGAAGCAATAAGGCTGAAGTTGTACTCGATTTCATAGCTAGAATCGGTTTGTCTGACAGAGCTGTAGTGGAGCCAAGGGCAGCATCTTGGTTTAATAATGATATATATTCTAGATTCAAGGAAAGGGGTGTGACCATGTGCAGCATAGACTCTCCGATAGGTTCATTCTTCACTAAAACAACAGATAAGATTTATCTAAGGCTTCACGGTAGAAAATCATGGTATACCTATAAATATTCAAATAAAGAGCTCAAGGGTATAATCGATACGGTTTTAAATTATAATCCAAAAGAGGCATTTATCTTCTTCAACAATGACCATGATATGCTTAAGAATGCAAGGGAGCTATTAAAAATCATAGGGTCGATTTGATGTGAATACAGAAAGTGATTTAGAGAGATTCATAAGAGAACATAATATACAGGCTGTTGTTATGAAAGCCATCGGTAATTCAGGTTCTTCAATCGCAGCTGCAGGCACTTTGAGTGTGGACACAGGCAGAATTGCAAAGACTATCTGCTTATTAGCTGATGGAGAGTTCATAAGTGTAATACTGCCCGGCGACAGAAAGATAGACCTTGAAAAACTGAAGAATACGCTTGGAAAGAATAAAATCAGGTTAGCTCATGACGATGAAATAATAGCACATACTGGGTTTGAAAAAGGGGGTGTGCCACCAGTATCTTACGAGTCAAAGTTCATAGTTGATTCAAGTCTTGATTCAAATGAAGAAGTATTCTGTGGGGGAGGCTCAAGAGACAGTATCCTAAGGATAAAAGTGAAGGATATAATCCGAGTTGATAGCCCGCTTATACTAGATATATCTAAGAAGATTTAGATTTTCACTTTGTAATTTTATCTTTTATAGCTTCTGCTTCTTCCTTTAATGAGTCAAAAGCCTCGTCTATTATTTGCTTCAATGAAAGCTGCCCCCAGCTTTCTATTTCGAATATTATCTTCTTATTGTCTGATGATATCTTTATAATATCCTCTCCAGCGAATTCCTCACAGGCTTTACACAGTATGCACCTGCTTATTTGCCCTTTTTTAACCGAAAGCTTTCCACCGTCTGCTTCTAGTATATTCACTGGGCATTTTTCAGCTACCTGTGCGGCATTCTTTACGTTTTCTTTTGTTATCTCTATCTTTGGATAGAAATGGTAGAATACATGGGCAGGTGTGAATTTAGTGTGTTCACTTCCGTCGCCGAACGTAGCCTTTGCCTCTAAATCTATGCTCTCACCAATTTTAAGCGAAACTAGTACCATGTTGTCGTATACAGGTACTATATCCGGGTCGGAAGACTTAAGGTCACCAGAGTGTACCACTTTAGGTCCGATCTCCTTCAATGAGAAAACTACTTCTTTCTTCGATTTTTCAAGTTCCGGGATGGTCTTTAGTGGAATTAAACCAAGTCTGTTGGCCAATATTTCGTCATACATAGAACTTGTATTGGTATAGATAGTGACCTCATCTATAGCCATTGTCTTTACATTTGTTATGATTGCTCGTCTCAAAGCGTTTAACATCGAGAAGTGGCTGTCAGTTACCAAGAATTGTGCTTTTTTGTCGTCCTTACTTAACGTTTCTACTGGCATATCTACATCCTCCTACCTTTTCTTCCACCTTTTCTTTTGCATCCGTCGTGCGGAATTGGTGTGACATTCTCTACGCTTAAAATCCTTATTCCGGATCTTTCCAAAGCTCTGAGTGCTGATTTTGCACCAGGGCCAGTAGTTTTTGATTTTATCCCACCGGCTGCTCTTATCTTAGCGTGTACCTCTCTTATCCCTTTCATCGATATTTCCTCGGCAACTTTCTTAGCAGCATCCATTGCAGCCCTTGGAGACGAACCTAAACGGTCTGCTTTAACCTGTGAACCGCCACTGTGTATAGAAAAAGTATGAATTCCACTAAGATCAGTGACATGTATTATAGTGTTATTCATCGTAGAATAGATATGCAAAACACCAACCTTTCCCTTTTCCATAATCACCCTTTGTTTTCCTCCTTCTTTACCCTTATAGGGTGTGTTTCAGATTTAAATGGGGAGTTCGGTGCATAAATCACTTTGTCTTCGTCCTCCTTATTTACAAGCATGCTTGGAGCTGACACAACTTTGTCCCCTATTGCTATATGTGAGTGTGTTATCATCTGCCTTGCTTCATTTATGCTTCTCGATAAACCTTTCTTGAAGACTATGGTTTGGAGTCTTCTTTCAAGTATATCCTCTATCCCTAACTCTAAAACGTTATCCTCTGTCGCATCCTTCCCCACCAAACCAAGCTTATTCAGTGTTTCAATGAATGTTTTTTCTCCCTCAGCTTCGGTATTTGTCGCCTTTGAAGCTATTATATCTCTTGCTCTCTTCCTTATGTTTCTCAAGAAAGATTCTTCCTTCCAAAGTTCTTTCTTGTTCTTGAATCCGTATTTCCTTCTTAGAACCCTATCTCGATCTATTCTACTCTTATCCCATATCTTCGTTGGAGGTTTGAACTTGTTTGTCTGTCTCTTGCTTGTTCCCATAAATTCACTCTTTTGCTGGCTGCTTCATCTCCTTGGATTTAGTCACGCCGATAGTCTTGCCTATTCTCCCCTTTTCATTTGCGCCTCTGGAACGCGTTTTCTGCCCTCTAACCTTGTATCCAAACTGGTGTCTTATTCCACGAAATGTACGAAGTAGTTTAATCTGCTGTAAATTTAATGCATTCTTAGACTTCAATTCACTCCCAACCTTGTGTTTCGATACACCAGATTCAACCTCTTTTTGCCAATTTAAAAGCCAGAGGGGTATACCATACTTTTGTGGGTTTATCAACGCTTCCTTGAGTTTATTTATAGTCTCTTCATTTAGATCCTGAAGCTTAGTCTTTGCTTCGAGATTCAGCGCATTTATGATCGCATTTGCATATGACGCGCTGACCCCATAGATTCTTATCAACTGACTTATGACACTTTTATCGCCATCTAGGTCAGTGTCTCCGATTCTTATTATGCGCTTCTCCACAGGCTTCTTTGGCGCCTTTACCGCTTTATCCTGTACAGTCTGTATCATCTTCACCTTTTAACAATTTAAGTGATAGCATCAACTCATTTTTGCCATTTTACTGACTACTCATGAGACGCACCAGCGATTATCTTCCGTGTTCGGAATGGGAACGGGATTTGCCACTGGCCCATGGACGCTATCATCCTTTCTATCATTCTTTCTATTTAAAAATGTTTTCATGTATT